>NZ_JBHXFA010000004.1:0-21267 GCF_042724175.1 Streptomyces sp. NPDC127084 | reverse complement strand
TGCGGGCGGGCTGCCACAACTAAAGCGATACGCGGTTGGAACGCGCGCCGCGGCCCGGGCCACCCCCGCCGCGGGCCGGCCAACCCCGGCGGGCCCCTCGTCCGCGTTCCGGCGCATCCACGCGTGGGCGGGAGTGCCGGGTACGTGTACGTAGCGTGTAGGCCGTGTGTGCGTACGGCTGATATCCGCCCTATCGGGCGCCGCGCAGCCTCCCTACGATCGGCAGCGATCCGACGCGGGGAGACACACGCGTCAGGGGATCGGCTGGACCCCCCACGGTTCACCGGGTGCACCGGGTGCCTCGCAACCGGACCACGTACACCGCACGCACCACGTGCACCACTGAAAGGCCACCGACCACCATCACGATCGGAGTGCTCAGCATGCCTCGTGCCTTACGCACCGGCGCCGCCGTCACGGCGGTAATCGCCTCCACACTCGTCGCCGGCAACGCCGGCACCGCGAGCGCGTCGAGTTCCACCATCGTCGCGCCCCCGGACAAGATCGTCATCGAGATCGCCACAGTGAACGGATCAGGTTGCAAGGAGGGGACCGCGGCGGTCGCGGTCTCCCCGGACAACACCGCGTTCACCGTGACCTACAGCGACTACCTGGCCAAGGTCGGAGGCAACGCCGACCCCACCGACTTCCGCAAGAACTGCCAGCTCAACCTGATCGTCCACGTCCCGTCGGGCTTCACCTACGCCGTCGCCAGCGCGGACTATCGCGGCTACGCCAGCCTCCAGCGCGGCGCCAGCGCGATCCAGAAGGCCTCGTACTACTTCCAGGGTTCGCCGGACACGGCGGCCAGGAACCATCTCTTCGCCGGACCGTACGACGACAACTGGCAGGCCACCGACACCACCGAGTGGGGACAGCTCGTCTGGGCACCCTGCGGTGTGAAGCGCAACTTCAACATCAACACCGAACTCCGGGTGAGGGCCGGCACATCCAACCCGTCGCAGGTCAGCTTTATGACGATGGACTCGACGGACGGCGAGATCAACACCGTCTACCGGCTGGCGTGGAAGGAGTGCCCGGAGCCCTGACCCGCGGGCCTGGCCGCCTTGACCGCGCCTGACTGGGCCTGACCCGAGCTAGTGCCGCACACCACAACACCGCGCCATGACCCGACGGCGCGACGGCCCGACACCGAAGGGACGTCGCAGCCATGGCGCGGGCCCGAAGTCCGCCCGGTCGGAACGTCTCTCCGCGCTTCCGACCGGGCGCCACGGGACATCGGCCTGACGAGGCGTCATATAACGGCGGCACGACGGCGACGGGCGTCGGCACGGTGCGGCATCCGCGCGCCCCCAGAGCGTGAACACCCCCAGCCGCCAAGGCGAATTCCAGAGGGGCTGCTCCACGCCTACCGGCCGCCCCGCCGCCTGGCCCGCACTGCGAACACCACCACCGCCACCGCGACCAGCAGACCAGCCGGCACGGCCACTTGCTTCCCGCTCATGTCACCGGCGCCGCCCGTACCGGAGGCACCGCCGTTCGCGGAACCCTGCGCCGAGCCGGCCGCCCCACCGTCGCCATCGCCGCCCTTGCCTGGAAGCTCCCGGCGGACGACATCGCTCTGCTCCCCCTCCGTGCCGAACATCAGCGCCCTGCCGTCGGACGTGTACGTCACCGACTCGGACTGCCCTTGCAGCGGAGCGCTCACCGCGTGGTCGGCGCCGAGCCGGCCACCGGTCCAGGCATAGCCGCGAGCGCTGAAGTAGGAGCGCAGCACCAACTCCTCGCCATCCGGCGAGAACGCGCCGTCCGTTACCCACGGCACCTCGCCGATCCTGCGGAAGACGTTCGTACCGCTGGACGCCAGCCGCTCGGGCCCCTCGTACAGCCCTCCCCCGCCCTCCCTCTTGCTGGCGATGTAGACCCGTCCCGTCTTCGGATGGACCATCAGCGCCTCGGCGTCGCGCGGCCCGTCGGCGTACCGCACGGTGTACTGCGTGGCGCGGACGGTGGCGTCCTTCAGCTCACGCGGCTCGGGGAAGCGGTAGATCCAGACGTGGTCCCAGCTTCCGCCCAGGTTGTCGCCGATGTCGCCGACGTAGACATCGCCGTCCGGGCCGACGGAGATCGCCTCCATGTCGCGGGGCTTGCCGACGCCCTTGAGGGTGATGGTGGCGACGGTCTCACCGGTCTTCGAGTCGACGGCGAAGACCCGGGGCTCGTCCTGGTCGTTGTGTGTCCAGTAGACGCCCGGGTGGGCGCGGCTCGCGGCGAGGCCGCTGGACTCGGTGATCCGGGGGTCCTTGATCGTGAAATCCTCCCCGCCGTCGGCAGCGGCGGCAACCGCGGGCATGGCGACGCTGCCGACCATCAGCAAGGCAGCGGCGGTGATCACAGTCCTACGCAACGAACGCATGACCCAAGTGTCCATCGTCACGTCACCGGCCAGGACCGCACCCCGCGGGGGTCGGCGATGATAGGGCCCATGCGTTTCATGTTCGTCGGTGACTCCATGACCATCGGCCGCGCCGGCGACTACACCTGGCGCTATCGGATGTGGCAGCACCTCAACCGGTCGTTCGGCGGCCCGTACAAGATCGTCGGCCCGCGCTGCGAGCTGTACGACGCCATGGCCGACGCCGCCGTTTCCACGGACTACGCCGACCCGGACTTCCCCGCCCACGCCCGCCGCCATCTGGCCGGCTGGGGCAAGGGATGGCTGCACATGGCCCCGCTGATCGGGGACGCGGTGCGCACGGCCCGTGCGGATGTGCTGCTGGTCTCACTGGGCCTGATAGACCTCGGCTTCTACACGAACAGCGACCAGACGGCGGACAACGTCCAGGCGTTCGTCACCGCTGCCCGCAGCGCGAACCCGCATGTCAGAGCCGTACTGCTGCCCGTCATCCCCAACGTCCGGGCACTGGCGGACGCGCCGTTCGCCGACGAGTGCGAGCGTTTCAACGAGCTGCTCGCCAAGACCGTGGCCGACCTGGACACCGACACCGCCCCGCTGCTGCTGGCCTCCACACCAGCCGCGTACGACATCCACACCGACACGTACGACGGGACCCACCCGGGCCCTTCGGGCGAGCACAAGCTGGCGGCCGCCTTCGCCGACGCGATGCACCAGGCGTGGGATGTCGGCGGTCCCTACTCGGCCGCCGCCGAGTCCTGGGAAGCGTCGGCGACACGGCGGTAGCTGCTGCCGTCCCTGGTACGGGCCAGCAGCCCGGCGACGACCAGATAGCGGCGCAGCGCGGCGGCGTCTTCGTGCACCGTGCGCAGTGCGTCGTTGATCTCGGACTCGGTGTAGTCGCGGTCCGTCTCGAAGAGGGTGCGGGCGAGATGCGTGAGCAGTTGCTCACGGCGAGCGGGCCTGCGGGGGATGGTGGTGAGCCGGCCATGTGAGAAGAGCGCGGCCACGTCGCTGCCGGAAGACATGGCGGAAGCCTCCAGCACGGCCGACAGGCGCGGCAACGGGTTTTCGTCACTGCGGCACGGGTCGCGAAGGTGCGGACGGCTGGGCGGGGGGAGACCCTGGAGGGCGGGGGCACATCCAAGACCCCAGGGAGGTCGTCCATGTCCATGATGGACAAGATCAAGCAGATGCTGAAGGGCCATGAGCACCACGCATCGCAGGGCATCGACAAGGCCGGCGACATGGCGGACGAACGGACCCAGGGCAAGTACAGCAGGCATGTCGACACCGCCCAGGACAAGCTCAAGCAGCAGCTCGGCGACCAGCCGGGGCAGATGGGCCAGCCGGGACAGACAGGCCAGGACCGGCCCCCGCAGCCCTGACCACAGCTCACAGGCTCACCGGCTCACCCGCTCACCGGCTTCAGAGGCACGGAAGGGCACGGAAGGGCACGGAAAGGGAACCATGACCCGGAACACCCAGCTCACCGCACGCGACATCATGACCAGCGGCGTCCAGTGCATCGGCGCGCACCAGTCCCTGCTCGACGCGTCGCGGATGATGCGCGACCTGAACGTCGGCTGTCTGCCCATCTGCGGTGACAACAACAGGCTCACCGGCCTGATCACCGACCGCGACATCGTCATCCAGTGCTGCGCCGAGGGCATCGACCCCGCGACCGTCCAGGCGGGCTCCCTCGCTGGGGAACTCCACTGGATCGACGCGGGCGCAGGCGCTGACGAGGCGCTCACGATGATGGAGCAGCACCTGATCAAGCGCCTTCCGGTGATCGACGTCGCGCATGGCCACCAGCTCGTCGGCATGATCACGGAAGCGAATCTGGCGAAGAACCTGACAGACGCGCAGATCGCGGAGTTCGCGACCCGCGTGTACGCGAACATCTGACATCCGGCACCCTCAGGGCGGCGCTCCGGTACGTCGACGTCAACCACGTCCACGTCCGGGTGCCGCCCTGACCCGTGCCGTTCAGGGGCGGAAATCCTCACTGCTCGACGCCTTCGCCGGGCGACTGGACAGGGAACTCACACTTTCTCCACAGAAGTGCCATAGAGCTGGATGTGGCTCTGTCCACCGAGGTCTTAGAGTCTTACGAGACGCAGGGGGAAGGTGCGGCGGGCACTTTGAGTGCCGCTCAGTGCGCTGGCACACCGGCCCGTTGAAGCCCTGGGGGAGCCGCGCGTCATTCAACACGCGTGGCCGGGACCGGTCATGTCCCTCATCTGAGACCACGCGAGAGGTAGCCATGTCCTTTTCACCGCCGCCAGGGGGGCCGGGAAACACCGCCCAGTCCGGGCCGCCGCCACAGCAGCCGCAGTGGTACCCGCCACCACCGCCCCATCAGCAGCAGTGGTACCCCACTCCGCCGCCACCACCTGACAACTCCCGTGGGGGCAAAGGACTGAAGCGTGCCGTCATAGGGCTCCTCGTCCTGGGACTGGTGGCTGTCGTCGGGGTCTTCGGGCTGTTCCTCTACGAGGCCACCGGCGGTGGCGCGCTGCCCGGCAGCAGCGACGGCGGCGGCGGCGAAGAGCAGCAGATCCTGAGTTCGGCTGAGATCAGCACACTGCTCAACGGCCGTACGAGCGCCCTGAAGGGCGGGAACGAAGAGGAGTTCCTGAAGCCGTTCACCGGTAAGGCGAAGGACGAGCAGCGCAAGATCTTCAAGAACCTGCGGAAGCTCAGCTTCACCGAGAGCAAGTACATGGTCCTCCAGCAGACCGGCGACGGCACGGACGAGTACGGCTCCGACGTGCGGATCACACTGGATGTCGCCTTCGTCCACCAGATCGAGGGTATCGACGTCCGGCCGGTCTCCGAGTGGTACCGGTGGACGGTCGAAAAGGAATCCGAGTCCGCCGAGCCGCGCATCAGCGAGGTGGGCGGGTCGCCGGACGCGAGCGCCGTGGGGGCCGACTCGGTCTACTACCCGGCGCCTTGGGACCTGTACGAGGACATGTACGTCAAGCGCCAGACGCGCACCTTGGTCATATCGGACAAGAAGTACGCGGCTGACGCGAGCCGTTTCGCACCGTTCATCGAGGCCGGCGCCGAGAAGGACATGAAGGTGTGGAGCTCCCAGGCGGGGGCGGTACCCAACACCCCGGAGGGCTACCTCCTCGTCCTCGAACCGAACCGCAAGACCTACGCGCACCTGTACAACAACGGCAAGCATGACTTGGGGAACGACGCCGGTCAGAGCGTGCCCATGCCCGCGTTCAACACCGCGGCCGGTGAGAAGAAGGACCGGCTCCAGTACGGCGGCGCGCGCATCAAGATGGACACCTCTACGAGCCGGTTCACCGGAGCCGATTGGCGTGCGGGCGTCGCGGACATCTCCAGGCACGAGATCGCGCACGCCATGATCCAGCCGCAGGACCCGGGCGCGTACGGCAGCAACGAGGAAACGAGCATCCGTGGATGGGTGGTCGAGGGATTCGCCGAGTACATGTCCATGCGGGCCGACCCGGCCGGGGGTATCGCGAGCGCGCGCCGTGATCTGGCGGACGAGAACTTCGACGGCGAACTGCCGGGCCAGGACCTGCAGGTGGGGTCGATGAGTGCGAACTACGCCCTCAGCTATCTGGCCATGCGCTTCATCGCGGAGAAGGACGGCGAGGAGGCACTCTTCGCGTTTGCCGTAGACCACTACAGGCACCCCCAGAACCTCGACGCGCAGTTGCGGACTGCCGTCGGGATGAACGAGAGCGAATTCGAGAACGCCTGGGCCCAGTACGTCAGGAGCAACATCCGATGAGCAACAACGGAGCCGTGCCGGGGAACAATCCCTACGGGCAGCAACCTCCGCAGCCTCCCTCACAGGGGTACGGCCATCCGCAGCACAGCCAGGTCCCACCGCAGGGATACGGCTACCCCCAGGGCGGGCAGGCCCCTCCGGTCCCACCGCAGGGATACGGATACCCCCAGCACGGGCAGGCCCCTCCGATCCCACCGCAGGGATACGGCTACCAGCAGCAGTTCCCCGGGGCGCCCGTACCTCCGGCGCAGCCACGGAAGAAGCGGACCGGGCTGATCGTGCTGCTGGTGCTGGCGCTTCTCCTGCTCGGTGGGGCCGGCGGCGGTGCATGGTATGTGATGGCGAACGCCGCCACCGAGCCGTTGTGGACCGTGCCGGCGAAGGGCGGGTGGGGACTGGGTGAGACCGAGGTGGACGGCACCTGGTTCACCGAGAAGTCCGTGGTCCAGACGCTGTCCGGTGGTGTGAAGGCGTATGACCTCGACACCGGCAAGAGTCTGTGGGCCACACCGCTACCGGGCGCGGGAAATAGGGCATGTGTCGCCCCGTCGGTCTCCGATGGCGGGATCGGCGTCGTCGCGTACGGCGCGTCGACGAACGGCCCCGGAGGGCATTGCGACCATGTGGCCGCGTTCGACCTCAACACCGGCAAGGTGCTGTGGCACCGGGCGTTCAAGGTGAAGGACGAGTTCAAGACCGGTGGGAAACTGTCTCTGTCCCGTACCGGCGGGACCGTGGTCGTCTCCACCGACCAGGAGCAGGTCGCGCTGAAGGTGGCTGACGGCAGCCGCGCCTGGGATGTCCGCAAGGCGATACCGAGCAGTTGCGAGTCCGGCAAGTACACCGGCGGCAGGAATCTCGTCCGCACCATGCTCTGCCGTGAGGGAGACGCGTTCTCCGGGGGAAAGCTGTGGACCGAGGCGTCACTGGTCGATCCGGCCACCGGGAAGGCTGTCTGGACGAAGCGATTCGGCGATGGCGAGGCGGAGGGCGCCCTGACCACATCCCCTCTCGTTCTCAGCGGAACGAAGGGGACCTTCGCGGTGGACGAGAAGACCGGTGAACGGCGCGGCACCTTGCAGGACTTCGACAGGAAGTACTACTCCTTCTCGGACGACTTCGGCAGCCCGATGCGTCAGGTCGCCGGATTCGGGGACATCCTGCTCATGGGCGTCTCGGAACGAGACACACCCAAGGGCTCGCTGTACACCCTGGTCGCCTACGACCTGAACAGCGGCAAGGAGTTGTGGAAGGCACCGTCCGCGCCCACCATCACCTACATTCCGCTGCGGGAGACCGGCGGCAAACGTCTGCTGGCATGGACGTCCAAGGGTGCGGAGCGCCCGAAGCTGGTGGAGTTCGCACCCGGCGACGGCGCCATGACCACGGTTGCCGAGTATCCCGAGAAAGTGAACGTCAACATGGGCGTGGGCGCTTGGCCGTTCTGGCACAAGGACCGGCTCTACGTCACCTCGGTCGGCGCCGCCATGGCCTCCTCCGACGACTACGCCCTCGTGGTGCTTCCCACCACTGACTCCTGACGCGTCGTCCGCGTCCCGGCGCCCGGACTGCCCGCTGCGGCTGCCACCTGCCTTCAGGCCTTGCGCGAGGATTCGAGGTGGGCGAAAACCACCACGTTCTCCTTGTAGTCCTTGGCCTTGCGGTCGTACTGGCCCCCGCAGGTGATCAGCCGCAGCTGGGCGCTCTGGGCGTCGTTGTAGACGCGGGCGCTGGGGAACTTCGCCTTGCTGAACGACTCCACCGAATCGACCTTGAACGTGGCGATCTTGCCGTCAGCGCGGGTCACCTCGACCTTGCTGCCCTTCTTGAGCGCCTTGAGGTTCACGAACACCGCCGGGCCCGTCTTCGTGTCGAAGTGGCCCGCGACGATAGCCGTGCCGCGTTCGCCTGGTGTGGCACCGCCGTTGTACCAGCCCACGAGGTTCTTGTCGTTGGCTGGTGGGGCGTTGAGCTGGCCCGAAGCCGCGAGCGTCAACGGGGTGAAGGGCGCGTTCACGGAAATGGCGGGGATCGTGATCCGCTGGGGGACGGAACGCTTCATCGCCGGGCCAGGGCCTGCGGGCGGGCTGGCCATGAGGGGGTTGGGGCCGATGAGGCTGGGGGTGACCACCACCACGGTCGGGGACGGCTGGAGTTGAAGCGTGGCCGCGTCGAAGGAGCCGTAGACGAGGAGCGCGCCCGCACCCACGGTGGCGGCGGGCCACAGCAGGGCCTGCCGAAGAGAAGTGAGTGACCCGATGAATGACGGGGCCGGCTCATCGGACGGCTGCCGGAAAGTCATGTGTCTGCCTTTCTGCGCTGTGAACCGGCCTGGCGGGGAGGGGCAGGGAACGTCTGCGCCGCGGCCACCCTCCGGAATCCGGACGGTGGCCGCGACAACGCGGCGAAACGGCTGGAGGGATAGCCGTATCAGGCGCGGGCACCACCGGAGGCGTTGCGGCGACGCAGCTTGTACACAGCAGCGCCGACACCGCCGAGCATCAGGATCGAACCGGCAGCCAGGGCACTGCCGTTCGAGGCGAGGCCACCACCACCGGTCTTGACGCCACCGTCAGGCTTGTCGCCGTTGTCGTAGCTGCCCTTGTCACCGTTGTCGTAGCTGCCCTTGTCGCCCTTGTCACCGTTGTCGTAGCTGCCCTTGTCGCCCTTGTCGCCGTTGTCGTAGCTGCCCTTGTCCCCCTTGTCGCCCTTGTCGGAACCACCCTTGTCGTGGTCGCCCTTGTCGCCCTTGTCCCAGTCCTTGTCACCCTTCTCCCAGTCGTCGCTGTTCACGACGCCGTTGAGGGCACCACCACCAGCCTTGACGCCACCATCAGGCTTGTCGCCCTTGTCGTAGTCGTCCTTGCTGTAGTCGTCCTTGCTGTAGTCGTCCTTGCTGTAGTCGTCCTTGTCACCCTTGTCGTGACCACCCTTGTCGTGACCACCCTTGTCGTGACCACCCTTGTCGTGACCACCCTTGTCGTGGCCGCCCTTGTCCCAGTCCTTCTTGTCGTGGCCACCCTTGTCGTGGTCACCCTTGTCGTGGTCGCCCTTGTCCCAGTCGCCTTCGGCTACGACACCAGCGAGAGCGCCACCACCGGTCTTGACGCCACCCTCGGGCTTGTCGCCCTTGTCGTAGTCGTCCTTGCTGTAGTCGTCCTTGCTGTAGTCATCCTTCGAGTAGTCGTCCTTGGAGCCCTTGTCGCCCTTGGAGCCCTTCTCGTAGCCACCCTTGTCGTGACCACCCTTGTCGTGGCCGCCCTTGTCCCAGTCCTTCTTGCCGTGGCCTTCCTTGTGGCTCCAGTCCTTCTTGTCGTGACCACCCTTGTCGTAGTCGTCCTTCGAGTAGTCGTCCTTGCTGTAGTCGTCCTTGCTGTAGTCGTCCTTGCCGTAGTCGTCCTTGCCGTAGTCGTCCTTGCCGTAGTCGTCCTTCGAGTAGTCGGACTTTCCTTCGCTGCCCTTGCCGTACTCGTCCTTGGAGGAGTCGTCCTTGGAGTAGTCGTCCTTCGAGTAGTCGGACTTGGAGTAGTCGTCCTTCTCGTAGTCGTCGCCGTAGTCGCCGTCGCGGCTGGAAGCAGAGCCGGCGGCACCACGGTCGTCAGCGACGGCGATGGCATAGGCGGCAGGAGCGGTGACCGACAGGACCGCGGTGACCGCGGCCGAAATCCACAGGGTGCGGGCAGAGCGCATGGATCCATTCCTTTCGCCGCGACTGCGACGGCCGACACATCATCAGCTCATCGATTCGCAGCAGCGACTGCCTTCACCGTCAGCCGGATTCCGGGGACGCACCATTCGAGAACGCCGCATTCGAGCTACCCCATGGGCTTTTCGGGTGGCGATCGGGCCGATAATCACCCATTGGACGGCCCCCCGAACCGCGCCCCCGCCCCCGGACCGACGGGCACGCGTTGCCTCCGGAAGCCGCAGCCGGCCTCACGCATCCCCGGCAGAGGCCCGCGAAGCCCGGAACACCGGGGAAATGCCCGGCAATACCCAGCCCGCTCTGCTGGCGCCTACGCCTAGCACGTCGGCTGGTGTGACCTGACGCTGCGACGGAACCCCGGCGTGTCGCTGTTCGTCGGCGTGTCGCGGGGCCCGTGCCGCGGAGTCAGCCCGCGAGCCCCGCACCTGTCAGACGGTTCGCGTACGTGGACATCGTGTACGCCCCGATGCCGAGCACGACCTCCAGGGCATTGCGCTTCGAGAAGCCGCACGCTACGCCGAGCGTGCCGACGACCCCGCTGACGCCCGCCGCAAGACCATCCGGCTCACCGCGCACGGCACGGACGCCCTGCGCAGGTCGGCAGCGGTCTTCGACGAGTTGCGCGCCGAGTGGGCCGAAAACCTTGGCGCAAGGCAACTGGATCAGCTCGAGGAAGCTCTACGGGCGGTCGTGGCGGCGGATTCGTTCCGGCTCGACGCCGCGAGCTGGTTCGGAGGCGCGTGAGACACGGCTGGTTCGAAGCGGCGATCAGGCGAGCGCCCTTGCCCTGAGCGGACCTCACGCAGTTGGCTTGGGCCCATGAAGTACACGCAGCTCGGACGCACGGGACTCAAGGTCAGCCGACTCGTCCTCGGCACGATGAACTTCGGACCGCAGACCGACGAGGCGGACAGCCATACGATCATGGATGCCGCGCTCGACGCGGGCATCAACTTCTTCGACACCGCCAACGCCTACGGTTGGGGCGCGAACAAGGGCCGTACCGAGAAGATCATCGGCAACTGGTTCGCCAAGGGCGGCGACCGCCGGGACAAGGTCGTACTCGCCACCAAGGTCTACGCCAACATGGGTGGGGACGGCCCCGCCTGGCCCAACCACGACAAGCTCTCGGCGCTCAACATCCGGCGCGCCGTGGATGCCAGCCTCAAGCGCCTCCAGACGGACTACATCGACCTGTACCAGTTCCACCACGTCGACCGGGACACCCCGGTCGAGGAGATCTGGCAGGCCATCGACGTACTGATCAAGCAGGGCAAGATCCTCTACGCGGGCTCGTCCAACTTCCCCGGGTGGAAGATCGCCCAGGCCAACGAGACGGCCACCCGGCTTGGCATGGTCGGGCTGGTCAGCGAGCAGTGCCTGTACAACCTCGCCGAGCGGCGGGCCGAGATGGAGATCGTCCCCGCCGCCCGGGAGTACGGCCTCGGGGTCATTCCCTGGTCGCCGCTGCACGGCGGGCTGCTCGGTGGTGTGATCAAGAAGGAGGCCGCGGGCGGGCGCCGCTCCGAGGGGCGCTCCGCGGCTTCGCTCGCCGACACGTCCGTACGGGAGAAGGTGCAGGCGTACGAGGACCTGCTGGACAAGCACGGGCTGGCGCCGGGCGAGGTGGCTCTGGCCTGGCTGCTCACCCGTCCGGGCGTGACCGGGCCGATCGTCGGGCCGCGCACGGTGGAGCAGGTGGCCTCGGCGCTGCGGGCGGTCGAGCTGGAGCTGAGTGAGGATCTGCTGGGCGAGCTGGACGGGATCTTCCCGGGGCCGGGGCCCTCGCCGGAAGCCTTCGCCTGGTAGCGGGTTGCGGGTAATGGGCACCGGAAGCCGGTAGCGGGAGCCGGGAGCCCTGGTCGGTACCCGGAACCCGGAACCGGCAGCCGCGTTCGGTCGTCAGCCTCAGTCAGCGGCCGAGCGCGGCTGCCACCGCCACGATCGCGAACATCAGCACGAGCACACCGGCCATGATCCGGTTCCTGGTCTTCGGGTCCACTCTTCGAGCGTAACCGGCGCGCCGGAGTGGTCGGCCCACGGGTCCCGATCGGAGCGCCCCGCTCAGCCGCCGGCGCCCAGCGGCCAGCTGTCGAGGACCTCGTAACGGGGCTGGGCGCCGGGGTCACCGCCGCCCGGCAGATTGCTCCGGATCAGCAGCAGTTCGGACACGGTCCACAGCCCCCCTTCAAAACCGCGCAGCTCGTCCACGTACGGCACGAGATCCACGTCCGCACGTGCGCGGGCAATGGTCAGATGGGCGTGGTAGCGGCGGTGCTCCTCCATCGCCACGCCCGCTCGCCGGGCCGCGGCGTCCGCGCGTTCGGCCAGCATGCGCATGCCGTCGATGTCGCCCGCCGCACCGATCCAGAGAGTCCGCCGGCCGAAGTGACCACCCCCGTGCAGCCGCAGCGGGAACGCATCGCTGCGGTGCGCGGCGCGGCGGAGCCGCTCTCTCAGATCGGGCAGCAGCGACTCGTCGACCTCCCCCATGAAGGCCAGGGTGAAGTGCCAGCCCGGACGCGCCGTCCAGCGCAGTCCATCGGAGCCGGGCAGGGCGTGCAGAGGGTCGACGGCATGGCCGAGTTCGCTGATGGCTTCCGCGGGCGGCACCAGGCCGGCGAAGAGTCTCATACGGCGAGTCTGGCAGCCTCGCCGCAGCGAAGTGGACCCTTTATCCGCCTATCCGCGTCGTCCGGCGACCCGTTCGGCGGCGCCCGCCTGCCACTCCCGTCCTATCGCCCGCATCAGCGCCGGATAGACGCCCACGTACCGGAACGGTTTGATGCACACCATGTACACGGCGCCGAAGATCCCGTTCGGCTTCACCAGCACGGTCATCTGCCCCCGGTAGCCGCCCTTCCGGGTCTCGTCCGGCACCCAGCCGATGTGCATCACCCCGTGCACGGTGCGGTTGGCCATCTCCGACACCCACTCGTCGTGCAGCTGGAAGACGGAGGTGAACGGTACGGACTCGGCGTCAGGCCCCCGGGGCACCTCGCGCAGGTCGGCCGGCAAGCGGTCGCGCAGCGTCAGCACCCGGGACCCTAGGCCGTCGCGCTCCTTGTCCCAGCCGAGCACCCTGCCCAGCCACCAGCGGATCGCGAACAGCGCGCGGTACACAGGGGAGGGGATGGTCGTCTTGTCGTTCGGGCCGGTGGTGATCTGGCGCACCAGGTGGTGGAGGTCGTCGGGACCACCGGGTGTCAGCAGCGCCCAGACGTCCTCGACGTGGAAGTCCCCGGCGATCTCGTGGATACGCCACGGGCGGGAGGTGTGCGCGGTCTTGGGGAGTCTCATGGGTGTGCCCCTGTCCCTGTCCATACGATCTATACGATGCCGTACAGACAGCCAACCTAGACCGCTTGTACGGCACCGTCTATACGGAACCGTATAAGTGATGTCCGACGTGAGGGGAACCACACATGGCCCTGGCCCGCACACCTCGCGGCAAGTGGATCGAGGAGGGACTGCGGGCGCTCTCCGAAGGTGGCCCGGAGGCCGTCCGGATCGAGCTGCTCGCGCAGTCGCTCGGCGTCAGCAAGGGCGGCTTCTACGGCTACTTCCGCAACCGCGCCGCGCTGCTCGGCGAAATACTCGACACCTGGGAACGCGAGGTCACCGAGATGGTGATCGAGCGGATCGAGAGCGGCGGCGGTGACGCCAGGGCCAAGCTGGACCGGCTGTTCACCCTCGTGGGCACCGCCGAGAACCCCATGTACGCCGCCACCGCCGAGCTCGCCATCCGCGACTGGGCACGGCGCGACGACGCGGTGGCGGAGCGGCTGCGGCGTGTGGACAACCGCCGTATGGAGTACATGCGTTCGCTGTACCGGTCCATCTGCCCGGACGAGTACGAGGCGGAGGCGCGCTGTCTGATCACCTTCTCGCTCCGAATCGGCGAACACTTCATCGCCGCCGACCACGGCACACTCGACCGCGCCCAGGTGTTGGAGCTGACCAGGAGGTGGCTGCTGAGGTAACCGCCCGTTCCGGGCAACCGCGGCTGCGCCTACTCCAGGCACCCGCTCCGGCAGCCCGCCTCGTATCAGTCCCGCAGGGCTGCCCGCAGATGGCCGTTCGCCTTGTCGAGACGCGCCGTGGCCGTCGGAGCGTCCACGTCCGCGAGGAGCATGAGGATCGCCGTCTTCACGTCACCGTCCGCCGCCGTCAGCGCCGTCTCGACGGCCGCGTCCGGCGCGCCCGTCGCCAGTGAGATGATCCGGCGCGAGCGTGCGCGCAGCTTGGTGTTGGTGGCACGGACATCGACCATCAGGTTTCCGTAGGTCTTGCCCAGGCGGATCATGGTGATGGTCGACAGCATGTTGAGCACGAGCTTCTGTGCCGTACCCGCCTTCAAACGCGTGGACCCGGTGAGAAGTTCGGGGCCCACCACGACCTCGATACCGTGCTCGGCGGCTGCGGCGAGCGCGCTGCCGGAGTTGCAGGACAGACCGATCGTCAGCGCCCCGGCGGCACGGGCGTGCTCGACCGCGCCCATGGCGTACGGGGTGCGACCGGAGGCCGAGATGCCGACCACCGTGTCATCAGCGCCGAGACCGATCTCCGCCAGGTCTCGCACCGCCAGCTCCGCCGAGTCCTCCGCGCCCTCGACGGCGTGCGTCAGCGCCTCGGCGCCGCCCGCGATCAGGCCGATGACCTCGTCGGGGCCGGTGTTGAAGGTCGGCGGGCACTCGCTCGCGTCCAGCACACCGAGCCGGCCTGCCGTGCCCGCGCCCGCGTAGACCAGCCGTCCGCCCCGGGCCATGCGCTCCGCCGTGGCGTCGATCGCGGCCACGATGGCGGGAAGCTGGGCGGCCACCGCGCTGGGAACGGACCGGTCGTCACCATTCATGATCCGGGCGATCTCAAACGTGGGCAGCCGGTCGATCTCGGCCAGCTCGGGGCGGTACGCCTCGGTGGTGAGCGTGGCGAGCTGTGCCCGGATCTGCTCGATGTCGTGCGCCAGTCCTTCTGCGTCCTCTGCGTCATACGGGGAAGTCATGGCTGGTCGGCTCCTTCGACTTCGGCAGACGGGAGTCCGTGCCGGAGGTGAGGTCAGCGGTCGCGGGGCGCGTTGGCGTGCGCGTGGCGGTGCGCCAGTGCCTCGTACGAGGCGGACAGCGCGGGCGCCGCCGTCTCGTAGGTGCGCTGAGCCACACCGATGAACAGACAGTCGACCACGAGCAGCTGACTTGTGCGCGATGACATCGCCGCCGGGCGCAGCTCGCTCTCCCGGGCCGTGGAGGTGGTCAGGATGTGGTCCGCGTACTGCGCGACCGGCCCGTCGGGGCGGCAGGTGATCGCGATGGTCGTGGCACCGTGGTCGAAAGCCACCCGCAACGGCTCGATGATGTCGCCGGTCGACCCGGAGTGGCTGATCGCCACGGCCACATCGCCGCCGCGCAGCTGCACGGCGTTGGTGACAGCCAGGTGCGGATCGCTGTGGGCGTGCGCGATCAGGCCGATCCGCAGCAGCTTCTGCGCGAGGTCCTGAGCGACCAGCCCGGACGCTCCGACACCGTAGACATCGACACGACGTGCACCGGCGAGCGCGCCGACGGCCGCGGCGAGCTGGGCGGTGTCGAGCCCGGCCGCGGTGTCCGCGAGGGTCTGCTGCTCGTCGTGCGCGAGTTTGGCGACGACATCGGCGAGCGGATCGTCCACGGCGATGTCCGCCGTGACGGCCGGGGCGCGGCCCGACTGCTGCTGGGCGGCGATACCGGCGAGAGCGAGCCGCAGATCGCGGTATCCGGGATAGCCGAGGAGCCGGGCGGTGCGGACGACGGTGGCCTCGCTGGTGCCGGTACGTGCGGCGAGTGCGGTGACCGTGAGAGCCGCGCAGCCGGCCGGGTCACCGGCGACGGCCTCTGCGACGGCCCGCATGGAACGGGTCATGGAAGCGGCGAGCGTACGCACCTTCGCCGCGAGCGCGGCGGGTGCGACCGGCACGACTGGCGAGGGCGTCGCCGGAGGCGGCGGGGCGTCGGTGAAGATTTCCTTCACATCACCTGTCACCATTGAAAGATATTTTCGGCGCCAGCGGCCCGTCAACCGCTTTGAGACCCGGGAGAGAATGGCGCCATGAACGACGTCGAACCGCTGGAGCAGGCGCTACACGCGGCGCGCGCCCTCGTGCTCGCCGACCTCGCGGCTCGCGATGTCGCCCATGCCGAAGTCGTCTCCTTGGTCGAGGAAGCGGTCACGCACCGGCGCTGGTGGGTGGAGCAGTGGCCGCAGGGAGCGGAGTACGTCGCCGGGCTGATAGCCCAGGACGTCCAGGAGTCGCTCCTGGAACAGTACGGGCGGTGGCCCCTGTGCCCCGTCTGCGCGTCGGGCGATCCGCACGCTCTGGACGTCGAACCGGAGCTCGGTCCCGACCCTCACTGGGTGTGCGGCAAGGCGGGCGTCACCGTCGCCCCGCTCGGCCGACTGCCGTGACGGTCTACATCGACCCGCCGAACTGGCCGGGGCACGGGCGCATGTGGTCGCACTTGGTCAGCGACGCGTCCTTCGATGAGCTGCACGCCTTCGCCGCGGCGATCGGCTGCCCGCCGCGCGCCTTCGAGCGCGACCACTACGACATTCCCGCGCACCGCTACACCGACGCGGTGCGGGCGGGCGCGGTGGAGATCGGCTCGAAGGAACTGGTACGCCGCCTCACACAGGCGGGACTGCGGCGGCGCAAGCACGGCAGCGGGCACGGCCGCGACCACGGCGGGTGAGCTGTTCCGGCCGGTGTCATCCCGCTCCCAGCAGCTCCAGCTCGGTCGCCAGATTGTGCCGGGCCGCCGCTTCCCACTCGCGTTCCCCGTAGGGCGTACGGAAGAGGCGGGGCAGTTCGAGCAGGTGCCGCAGCACATCCGCGCGGCCCGCGCGGAAGGCCTCGTCCGGGACGAAGCCGTACTCCTCGCGGACGGCGGCGGCGTAGGCGGCGTACGCATCCGGCGCTGACGCCAGGATCGCGAGGTCGGCGTCGCACAGGACCGCGCCATCGCGGTCGCCGTCCTGAGCGGCGTGGGTGACCGTGAGGCGGACCAGCCGGGCGACCTCGTCGGTGTCCCGCTGTGCCAGTCCGGCGTCGGGCAGGGCCTTCTCGGCGAGCCGGGCGCTGCGTTCCTCGTTCATGGAGCGCTCTGGGTCGTACACGGCGTCATGGAACCAGGCGGCGAGGCGTACGAGATCGGCGTTCTCCGCGTATTCGGCGAGTGTGTCGACATGGCCGAGCACGGCCGCCAGATGCTCGACGTTGTGGTACCGCCGCTGGGGCTCTGACCAGCGGCGGAGGAGATTGTCGGCATAGGGGTGCGGATCGGGGAGACAAGCGTCCTTAACGACAGCGAGCAGAGCGCGGCACCAGCGGGCGCGGAGATCCTGGAGGTCGGCCATGCCCCCATTCTCACGGCCCCTCCCCCCACCTCCCGCGGCGCCTTCCGCTCCGCCCTTCTCGCCCACTCCAGCCATATCAGACGATAATGGGCACATCGGGCGGCTAGGCGATGCTGCTGCCATTACTGCTGTTGCCGTTGCGCCGACGCGAAGGCCGGAGGCAGACCATGAACTCCATGACGACCACCGATCTGGCAGCCGCCTCGCAGCTGGCCGGGATCGGCCCCTTCATCATCGGACTCATCCTGATCGCGCTGCTCGCGGGTGCCATGTGGTACGAGGGGCGGCGCCGGGCCCAGCAGAAGGCGCCCCTCCCCGAGGAACAGCCGATCCGCCCGGATCACCCGACGCACATCGAGGAAGCCAGGGAGCCGGACGACGACTCCTTCCCCACGGACGGCGCGAACCTGCTGCCGTACAACATGAAGTCGTACAGCAGCCATGCCGCACCCACCGCCGAACCGGCGGCACAGCCCGCCGAGACCGCCGATGCCGCCAGGCCCGCCGAACCCCCCGAACGCGGCGACCCCGGCAAGTCCGCAGGTGGTTTCTCATAGACGGGGACACAGGGATACGGGGATACGCATGGGCAACCGCGCCCTCCTGGAAGTGATCGCCCTCGACGCTCTGGACGCGGTGGCGGCGGAGGCCGCCGGGGCGGACCGTATCGAGCTGGTCGCCGACATGGCGGCCGACGGGATCACACCCAGCCGCGGCACCTTCGCGTCGGTGCGCGCGGCGGTGGACATCCCGGTGCGGGTGATGCTGCGGCTCAGCGGACTGCTGACGGCCGGTGACGCCCAGGACGTGGAGGCACTGGTCCGCGCGGCGCGGGGGCTGCGGACCGCGGGTGCCGACGAATTCGTACTGGGCTTCCTGGACACCCGGGGCAATCCCGATCTGGTGACCATCGAACGGCTCGTCGCCGAGATCGAGGGCTGCCGGTGGACGTTCCACCGCGCGATCGACGGCGCGGTGGACCGTGACGCCTCGCGCAAGCACCTCGCGGAGCTCCCGGGACTCGACACGTTCCTCACCGCGGGCTCCCCGGCGGGCGTGGACGAGGGGCTGCCGGTGCTCCTCGCGGAGGCCGCCCGGCAGGGCCGGCCGGGCTACCAGGCGCGGATCATGGTGGGCGGCGGCCTGCGCCTCGAACACCTCCCCGCGCTGCGCACCGGGGGCCTCGACGCCTTCCACATCGGCAGCGCGGCCCGGCCGGGTGGCTGGGCCGCGCCGGTGGACCGGTCGGCCGTCCAGGCCTGGCGCGAGGCGCTGGACGGCTGACCGCGGCCACGCCGGCGGTCCCGGCCTCGTGCCCGGACTACCCGAACGGTCAGCGGACGCGCGCTCTCCACGCCTCACCCCGCCGCCTCACCCCGCCGCCGCCTCACCCCGCCGCCGCCTCAGCCCGCCGCCGCCTCACCCCGCCGCCGTCTCAGCCCGCCGCAGTCTCAGCCCGCGAGCTGTACCGGAAGCGGAGCCGCGTGCAGCACCACAAGCCCCGACACCGCACGCGTCAGCGCCACATAGAGGCGGCGCAGCCCGGTGCGTTCATCGGGTTCGCCGTCCACGATCGCCGCGGGCTCGTCCAGCACGACGTAGTCGTACTCCAAGCCCTTCGCGAGCGACGCCGGCACCAGCGTCAGCCGTGCGTCGGCCGTCGTCTCCTCGCCCGGCGACAGATACGGCATCCCGGCGTCCGCGAGCGCCGTCGCCAACTCCGGCAGGCGCGCGTCGGCGGCGATCAGCCCGATCGAGCCCTCATGGCGCAGCGCCGCCGCGCACGCGGCCACCACATCCGCCGTACCCGCCGACTCCCGGATCTCCAGGGACCCGGGCGACTCCCGCACCGAACGGACCTCGGCCAGCCCCGGGGACATGTGCGGCAGCAGCCGCGAGGCGTACGCGATCACCTCGCGCGGCACACGGAAGCCCGCCGTCAGCTCCTCCACCGCCGCCTCCGGCTTGCCGAGATGCGCGAGCGCCTCGGCCCAACTCCCGGTGGCCCAAGGCGTGGTCCCCTGCGCCAGGTCGCCGAGCACCGTCGCGGAACCGGTCGTACAGCGCCGCCCCACCGCCCGGTACTGCATCGGGGACAGGTCCTGCGCCTCGTCCAGGACGACATGCCCCAGCGAGTGGGTGCGCGCCACCAGGTCCGTCGCCTCGTCGATCAGCACGGCGTCGGCCAAGGACCACTTCGCGCTCCGGGCGGAGCGCGGCGGCTTCGTCCACAGGATGGTCTTCTGCTCGTCGGGAGTCAGCACACCGTCCGCGTGCGCGGCGAGGAAGTCCGGGTCCGAGAGCAGCCGCAGCAGCAGTTTCACCGGGTCGACGGCGGGCCAGATCTGCTTGACCACCGCCTTCACGGCCGCGCTGCGGGCCACCGCGTCCTGCACCCGGTCGTCGGGCGCCTCGCCAGCCTGCTCCATCCGTACGAGCACGGCGTGCGCGATGCGCTGCGGAAGGGCGTCGCGGGCGGCGCCGTAGCGGATGTCCCGCTCCAGCAGCTCCCGGACGATCTCCTCCACCTCATAGGCCGGGATACGCCAGCGGCGCGAGCCGCGCACCACCATCAGGGCCTCCGACGGCATCGCCACATGGGAGCGGACCGCCCTGCGCAGCACCTCGGCCATCCGGGCGTCGCCCTTGACGATCGCGGCGTCCGCACCGTCCTCGCCGCCCACGTCCACATGCGCGACGAGGTCCTCGACCGTGGCCTGCTCGACCTCAAGCTCGCCGAGTGCGGGCAGGACCTGCTCGATGTAGTGGAGGAAGGAGCGATTGGGCCCGATGACGAGGGTGCCGGTGCGGGCGAGCCGCTCCCGGTGCGCGTACAGCAGATACGCCACCCGGTGCAGTCCGACGGCGGTCTTCCCGGTGCCGGGCCCGCCCTGGACGCACACGGTGCCCGACAGTCCCGTCCGGACGATCTCGTCCTGCTCGGGCTGGATGGTGGCCACGATGTCCCGCATGGGCCCGACGCGCGGGCGCTCGATCTCCTGCTGGAGCAGTCGGCTGGTGCGCTCGCCTTCGTCCGGGTCGGTGAGGTGCTCGTCCTCGTACGCCGTGAGGTCGCCGCCCGTGTAGCCGAAGCGGCGGCGCAGGGCGACGCCCTGCGGGTCCTTCTTCGACGCCCGGTAGAACGGCTGGGACACCGGCGCACGCCAGTCGATCACCATCGGGTCGCCTTCGGCGTCATGGACATGTCGGCGCCCGATGTACAGCGTTGTCTCAGCCGCCTCCAGCGGGGACTGCCTCTCATGGGCGGTGTGCAGATAGTCGAGCCGCCCGAAGAACAGCGGGGTGTGGGCATGGTCAGCGAGCGCCTTGATGCGCTCCTCGATCTGGGCTCCGAGGACGGCGGCGTTGACCCAGTTCGCGGTGACATCACGGATGTCGAGTGACTGGACGTCCTCCCGCATGCGGGTGAGTGCGGTCCGGGAGGCGGCCAGATGGGCCTGCTCGCGGGAAAGAGGGTCGAGGACGGAATCGACGGAATCGTGCGCGGGCACGGGACTGCCTCCGGAGGCTGCGGCGAGGGTACGTGGCGTCTACAGCGGTACTGCGTGCTGTGAGGTATGCGCGGCCGGTTTCCGTCCGGACGGCGGCTCTCCGCGGAGGGAGGCGGGCAAGACGGGCGATTCTAGCCAGCTCCAGAGTGCGGGGCGAACGAATTACCCAATCCACGTCGCCATGATCAACCTCATGAGCCGACGCCTCACCCAGGAATCCACCCCGGACTGGCGCCGCCACCCGGCTTCGGCGCCCCGGAACGTCCGGTTGCCGCACCGTCTATCGGCGAGGGTGGTGGTCATTCGCCGACGGAGTCGGCCCACCGCGATCTCGTCCCGGGGCGCGGACGCGCTGTCGTTTCACGCGGTGCGGCGAGAAAGGGCAGGTCTCTGTTGCATTCGCGCATCACGATCAGGATCTCGATCGGATATGCCGATACGGTGCTCGCCAATACCGGCCGCGCTTCCGCTGGGGCGGGGGGGACGGCGCTGCGCGCCGTCC
>NZ_JBHXFA010000003.1:98290-110765 GCF_042724175.1 Streptomyces sp. NPDC127084 | reverse complement strand
GACCACCAGCGATGCCTCAGCCGTCGTGACGCCCGTGGCGATCAGCCGCCAAAATTGCCGCTGCACCACCCGCGACGGATCAGGCCGGCCAGGCGCGCGCATCGCCGGCCTCAGCGCCCGATCAGCACGCCACTGCCGCCGAAATCCCTCAGGCGCATCGCCGGTCTTCCTGCTCCAGTCCTCCGTAGCGATCTTGAACACCTCCGAAATGAAGGTATTGCGACGACCGATTGAATCCGCCCTGCGATCCCCTGTCCGCGTGGAAGATCACTCCGTCGACGTGGCCGCCGCGGGTCGCCGCTGCCATCTCGATCGCGTCGACGACCAGTTCGGTCCGCATATGGTCGCCGACCAGCCCACCACGCGCCGCGAGCAGATGTCGATCACCGTGGCAAGGTAGAGCCAGGTCGTGCCGACGGCGACGTAGGTGATGTCGCCGCACCACCTGGTGTTCAGGGTGTCCGCGGTGAAGTCGCGCATCACCAGGTCCGGCACGGGCGGCGCGGTCCTGTCCGCGATCGTCGTCCGCTTCTTCTTCCGCAGGTGCCGGCCGACGATGTGGTGGACCCGCATCAGCCGGGTCACGCGTTTGCGGTTGATCCGTCGTCCCCTCGCACGCAGCTCGGCATGGACGCGCGGGGCTCCATAGGCGCCGTCGTGCTCGGCGTGGATGGCGCGGATCTCGCTCACGGTCTGTTTCTCCTCGGCCTGGCGCTCGGCGCGGGCCTGCCCGGTGGCCAGGTGCCGGTAGTAGCCAGCGCGGGACACACCGAGCACCCGGCAGATCCGCTTGACGCCGAAGTCGGCGCGGTTTCCCGTCTTTGCGCACCCACGTCCGCAGCGACTCCGCTGTGATGCCGAGATCCGCGGCCACTGCCGCGTACGTCCGCTTCCCGGCCGCGGCACGGTAGAGCGCGACCGCGTCCTTCCTGAACTCCTCCGGATACGGAGACTTGCGTCCCACCACGTGAGGCTGAGCCTTTGGAGTGGACACCCTGACAATGGATCTTGATGGTCCAGGGAGGGATGTCCAAGGTGTAGGTAGTCGGTGTGGCGGCAGGAGGCAGTGTGGTGACGACACGGGCCCCAGTCCCGCCGACTCCTGCACTCGCCGAGCACGCAGTCCCGGTTTCGTCGCCGCCGCCGGCGTCGGCGCCGTCCGCGGTAACCCCCCGAGTGTCTGCTTGAAGAGCCGGAACGTGTGCTCGATGTCACACTGCCGCAGGAGCGCATGCCAGAGCAGTCGGCAGCCGGCCTGTACCGGCCACGGGAGAATCCCAACCCACGGTAAAGCATGGCTGGATCTCGCCCCTGAAAGGGGGTCAAAACCGGGTGAGGCATGTGATGTGGGGTCAACATGCTTGAGATTAAAGCTGGTTGACAGGCAACCGCGACTTCCCAATGCTTGATCATCAATGCTGTCCGGATCGGGGCGCTCTGTTGATCGACCCGGACAGGCGCGCGGCGCGCGTTGACAGGCTTTACGGGGGATTTGCATGCCAGTGCATTACGCGGGCCGCTCACGCCTGCCCGGGAACAGGTGGAATCTGCTTCCCATCTTTGCTCTTCGCCATGCCGGTTTTCCCGTGGACGTGCTCGCGCCCCTCGCAGCACCCGGCGTTCTTGCGGAGACCGCCGCATTGGGCGAGGCACTGCGCCGTGCTCAGGAGGCGGCGGACGCCCTGCGGCAGAAGCTGCACGGCTCCGCCGAACTGACCGCCCTCGGCCCGCGCATCGGCATGCTCGGCAGCTTGCCGGACACCGTCGCGCACGCCGAGGACTACCACCGTGCCCTGTCCGAACTGACCGGGCGCTGGCAGCGGTTCGAGGAGGACCACAAGGCCCGCCTGGACGCCGGCCGACGACAGGTGGCCGCGGCCTTCCGCGACGACGAGGCCCTGCGCGAGGTGCTCCTGCTGTCCAACGACAGCCACTTCCCCCGCTTCGCGGCCTGGCTCGACCAGGACGTGCAGCGGTTCGGCAGGACCGACCGCAGGACGGCCGACCTGCTCGTGCGCTACCTGCAGCGGGTCGCCACCAAGAACGAGACAACCTCGCATTTCGGCCCCGTCGCCACCGGCCGGCTCTCGTCTGCGGCGAACGGCATGCGCTGGCGGGAAGCCGGAGCCCCGCAGCGACGCGTCCACTGCGCGCACTGGGCCGCCGAGACCGTCGCCCGCACGCTGAGCGCCCGCCCCGAACTGCGCGAGCTCATACGTCCCCGCAGACGCCCCCTGGTCTTCCATCACGAGGGGCACGTCCAGGTCTACGCCCCCACGACCACCACCGGTTTCCTGGCCGACTGGCGCTTCGAGCGGGTGGCCGACACGGACGTGACGCCCGCGCAGGCCTGGCTGCTGGATGGGTGCGACGGCGAGCGGAGCCTTCGCGCCCTGCGCCGGGAATGGCCGTACGGCACCGAGGACGGCGGGCTGGACGCGGTGCTCGCGGACCTCGCCGCCAAGGACTGGATCGTCGACCGGTTCGAGATACCGGTCGGCACCGCCGAACCGCTCACCGCACTGCACACGGCCCTGCCCCCGGCCGGCCACTCGCCCGCCGCCGACCAGGCGCACGAGGCGATCCGGTCGCTGGAGCGGCGCCTGGCCGAATTCCAGGCGGCCGCTCCCGCGTTGCGGCCCGCCGCCCTGGCCGCCGCCCGGCAGGAGTTCACGGCGCTCACGGGCGCCGAGGCGAACCGCAACGCCGGACGCCACTACGCGGACCGCGCGATCTTCTACGAGGAGTGCCACAGCCGCGTCGACGCCCTGAGGGCCGGTCCCGATGTGGGCCGGCTGCTCGGTGAGGAACTGGCGCCCGTACTCGACCTCGTCCTGGCCGGTGCGCGGCTCAGGGTCCGCCGCGAACGGCAGATCCTCGCCGAATGGGCGGCCGCACGCTTCGGCACGGACACCCGGGTGCCGCTGTCCGCCTTCTACACGGGCTTCTTCACCGACCGGGACCAGCTCGTCGCCCGCTGCGCCGACGTCGACGCCGAGGTGGCCGCCTGGGACGACGCCGTCACCGACGCGCTGCTGAGCGGAACGTCCGCGGGCGCCACGGAGATCGAGGTGCCCCTCGAGCGGCTGGTCGAGCTGGCCGCGCGCCGCCCGGACGACCCCGCGGTGGTGTGCAATCCGGACGTGCTGCTGGCTGCCCGCAGCGCCGCTGACATCGCCGAGGGCCGCTTCCTCGCCGTGTTGGGCGAGTGCCACGCGGTGCGCGAGCTGCTCTGCCACTCCAGCTACGCGCCGCTGCTCGCCGAGAAGGAGCCCGACCTGGCACGCCTGGTGCACGAGGCGTACGCGGACCTGGTGGGACCCGAGGAGATCCTCTGCGACCTGGTGCGCTCCCACCCCAACAAGACCGGCGCCCAGCTGCTGCTCCCCGTCCCGGACGTGGAGATCACCGGCCGCTCGGGCAAGCCCCGCGACCAGGTGCTCCGGCCGGAGCAGCTCTACGTCGTCGTCCGCGACGGACGGGTCGAGCTGCGCGCGGACGGTGTGGACCGGCGCCTGCGTCCGCTGTCGGTTCCGGCCGGCGGGCAGAGCCTGCGTCAGGACCCGCTCGCGCCGCTCGGCTTCCCGCGCCACTACGGAGGTGTCACCCTGCGCTCGCGCAACCACGATCACGTGCCCCGCATCCGCTGCGGCCGGATCGTGCTGCGCCGCGCGAGCTGGCGGGTGCCCGTCGAGGCGTTGCGGGGGACGAGGCCCTTCGCCGGGCGCGGCGATGCCGACGCCGCCGACTTCCACGCCCTGCAGGGGCTGCGCGAGCGACTTGGCCTGCCCCGGCATGTGTTCGCGAAGGTGCCCGGCGAGCCGAAACCGCTCTACCTCGACCTCGATTCCCCGCTGCTGGCCCGCGAGGTGTGCCGCGCGGCACGCGGTGCGAGCGGGTCCGTGGAGCTGAGCGAGATGCTGCCGGGCCCCGACCAGCTCTGGCTGGACCTCGACGGCCGCGGACACACCGCGGAGCTGCGCTGCGCCCTGTTCTCCCCGGCGGAGTCGGCATGAGCGCGGGAGAAGGGGCTGTGCAGGGCACGAGCCGGCGGGTGGTCGGCTACATCAGGCAGGACCGTGGCCGCCTCGCCCGGCCGCTGACCGTCGCGCTCGCCATGGCGCTGGTCAGCGCGGCCGCCCCGATCCTCATCGCCCAGGGTCCCGAGCTGGGCCTGCGGTCCGCCGCGCAGGGCGCCGCGCTCGCCGCCGGGGTGATCGTCAGCGGGGTGGTGGTCTGGGCGCTGAACCGGCTGCGGGCGTACCTCACCCGGCGCCTGGTCGCCGACGTCGTCCTGCGGATGCGGCTGGACGCGCTGCGCTCCGCGCTGGGCCAGAACCTGGAGTTCTACGACCGCAACGGCCGTGCCTCGGTCACCAGCCGGGTCACCAACGACCTGGAGTCGTTCGGGGAGGCCACCTTCAATCTCCTCGAACTGCTGCAGCAACTCGTCGTCGTGGTGCTGCTGGTGCCGCTGATGTTCTTCCTGGAGTGGCGGCTCACCCTGGCCACCCTGGTCGGCAGCCTGCTCATCGCGGTGACCACGCGGCGTTTCGGCCAGGTCACCCGCGTACGCGCCAAGAAGGCGGCGGCGGTGACGGCCGAGCTGACGGCGTCGGTCGCCGAGAGCACCGCGGGCCTGGCCACCGTGCGCGCCTTCGGCTGCGGGGAACCGCTGATCGAGGCGGCCAAGGAGCACAACGACCGGCTGTTCGCGGCCAATCGCCGCGCCGATGTCTTCGCGGCCCTGCTGCAGCCGGCGCTCTCCGTCATCAGCGGCGCGATCATGGCGGTGCTGGTGTTCGCCGGCGGGCTCATGGTCGACGACGGGGCGCTCACCGTCGCCTCCTGGTACCTGTTCGTCCTGGCCACCGACCGCGTTGCCTGGCTGCTCGGCTCCACCGGTGCCCTCGACGGCCAGGCGCAGGCGGCGCTCGCCGCGGCGGACCGCGTACTGGAGCTGATCGACGCCCGCGTCCCGGAGCAGCCGGAGACCGCCGTGCCCCGGCCGCCCGCCGGGGCCCTGCAGGTGAGCGGCCTCACCCTCAGCTACCCCTCGGGCAACCAGGCGCTGCGCGGCATCGACCTGGACGTGCCGGCCGGTTGCCACCTGGGCCTGGTCGGGCCGTCGGGCTCGGGCAAGTCGAGCCTGCTGAAGGCGCTGGCCCGGCTGCACTCGCCGTCCGGCGGCGAGATGCTGCTCGACGGCAGGCCGCTGGCCGCCGTGCCGGAGGCGGAGCTGCGGCGGGGCGTGGCCTACGTCTCCCAGCACCCGCAGCTGTTCGACGGCACCATCGCCGACAACCTGCGCCTGGGCGCGCCCGGGCGGACCGACGCGGAGCTGGCCCGGCTGGTGGGCGACGCCGGGCTCACCAACTGGCTCGCCGCCTTTCCCGAGGGGCTGCGCACCCCGGTCGGGCCGCGCGGTGAACTGCTCTCGCGCGGCGAGTGCCAGATCATCTGCCTGCTGCGGGCGCTGGCGAAGAAGCCCTACCTGGTCCTGCTGGACGAGCCGACCGCCAACGTCGACGCGGCGACGGACGAGCACCTGCAGGCCGCGCTGCGCAACCTGCTGAGGGGAGTCACCTGCGTCATGATCGCGCATCGGCTGAACACGGTCCGCAGCATCGACCGGATCGCTGTCCTCAGGGACGGCCGCATCGTGGAGACGGGCAGTCACGCCGAACTGCTCTCCCGCGGCGGCGACTACAGCGCACTGCACCAGGATTTCGCCTACGCCTCGGCTCCCGGCGGCAACTCCGGCGGGGGTGCCGCGTGAGCGACATCGGCAGCGTCCGCTGGCTGGCCGCCCGGCTGCGCCGTTCCCGCGGCACCGTGCTGTTCGTCGCCGCGGGCGGCATCGGCAACGCGCTGCTGGCGGTGGTGGGTTCATGGGCCACCGGGCGGGCCCTCGACGACGCCCTGCGCACCGGGGTGGACACGCGCCCCTTGCTGGTCCTGGCCGTGCTGCTGCTGGCCAGCCAGGTGATCCGGGCCGGCATGGTGTACGTCCGTCAGGTGGCGAGCATCCGCCTGGGCACCTTTGCCGAACGCGAGCTGCGCGCGGAGCTGGTGACCCGGGTGCTGCGGGAGGGCCGCCCCCAAGAGCACGGCGGCCGGCTCGCCGCGCTGATCAGCGACGTACGCGCCGTGCGGTACATGATCACGCCCGGGGTGGACCTGGCCCTGGCGACGAGCGCGTTCGTGGCGGTCGTCCTCGGCTGCGCGGCCCTGTGGTCGCCGCAGCTCGTGCTGGCGCCGCTGCTGTACGCGGCCGGGTTCGCCTGGGTCTCGGCCCTGCAGCTGGGGGCCATCGGCCGGGCGGCGCGCGGGGCGCGCGACAGGTCCGCGAGTTTCACCGAGCGGGTCACCGAGGCGCTGGACAACATCGAGGCGGTCCGGGACGCGGGCGGGCCCGACGCCGTGTGGCACCGGCTGCAGGAGGCGGCCGTCGCCCACCGGGACGCCGCGGTCGGACAGGGGCGCGCGGAGCGGCGGGCACCGCTCTTCCTGCTCCTCGGCGTGGTGCAGGGCATCGGCTTCGCACATGCCCTGGTGCTGGCCAGGGCCGGCACGCTCACGCCGGGCGACATGGTCGGCTACCACAGCCTGCTCCTGCTGCTCGGCGCGCCCACCTTCTCCAGCGGCGTGGCGTTCCCGGCGCTGGCGGGCGGCTTCGCGGCCGCCTCCCGGCTCCGGGAGAGCCTCGCCTCCCTTCCCGGGCGTGCCCCCGAGGGCGGCTTCTGCCCGCCCGGCACGGTTCCGGCGATCCTCGTCGAGGACGTCGTACTGGACGGTGGCCGACACCTGCCGGCGGGGCTGTCCCTGGAACTTCCGCCGTGCTCGCTCGCCGTGGTCACCGGTCCCGTCGGGTCCGGGAAGTCGACGCTGCTGCGGCTGCTGGCCGGAGCGGAGCGGCCCGACGCCGGCGTGGTACGCATCGCCGGCACCGACGTCAGGCAGTGGCGCCAGGAGGAACTCGCCCGCAGCGTGGTGCTCGTCGCCGACCACGACTCGCTGTTCTCCATGAGCCTGGAGCGCAACATCGGCCTCGGGCGACTGGACGCCGGCCCGGACGAGATCCGGGACGCCGCCAAGCAGGCGGGTGTCACCGAATTCGCCGACATGCTGCCCGACGGCTGGGACACCCGCCTCGGCGCCGACGGCACCACCTTGTCCGGCGGGCAGAAGCAGCGCCTGGCCCTGTCCCGCGCCCTGCTCTCGCACGCCGACGTGCTGCTGCTGGACGACCCCTTCAGCGCGCTCGACGCCGGCACGGCGCGGCTGCTGGCGACCGAGCTGATCGAGGTCGCACGGACCCGCACCGTCGTGGTCGTCGCCGACCGGGCCGACCTGCGCGCCGCCGCCACCCATGTGCTGCACCTCGACGACGCCGAGCTCAGCACCACACACCGAGGAGAGTGACGTGCCCCATCTAATCTCGCAGATATCCGAACTGTTCATCTGGCCGCACGCCGGCTGCAACCACCGGTGCGTCTCCTGCGACATCTGGCAGGACAGGTCACGCCGCGAGCTGGCCGCCGAGGACGTCGAGCGCTGGGCCGAGGAGTGGGAGGCCATGGGCGTGAAGGAGGTCATCCTCACCGGTGGCGAACCGCTGATGCACCGTGACCTGAGCGCGCTGGCCGAGCCGCTGCGCCGACGCGGTATGCCGCTGGTGCTGCTGTCCACCGGCATCCTGCTCAAAAAGTACGCCCAGCAGGTCGTCGACACCTACGCCGTCGTCCTGGTCAGCCTGGACGGGCCGCCCGAGATCCACGACCGGGTGCGCCGGGTACCGCGCGCCTACGACCACCTGGTCCGCGGACTCGGCACGCTGCGCGAGCTCGACCCGGGCATACGGGTCGCCGCCCGGTGCACCGTGCACCGCTTCAACTACAAGCACCTCGCCGAGACCGTGCGCACCGCGCAGGAACTCGGTGTCTACCGTTTCAGCTTCATCCCCGCCGACGTCACCAGCGAGGCGTTCAACCGGGATGGCGGCTGGGACGCCGAGCGGCAGAACGAACTGGTGGTGCCCGCCGACGCGCTCGGCGACCTGGAGGCCGAGCTGGAGCGCATGTTCACCGAGTGCGCCGACGCATTCGAGAGCGGTCTGATCCAGGAGTCGCCCGAGCACCTGAAGTCCTACGTCCTGCGCTACTACCAGGCCTTCCACCGCAAGGCCGAGTACGCGACCGTGAGCTGCAACATGCCCTGGGGCTCCGCCGTCATCGAGGTGGACGGCACCGTACGCCCGTGCTTCTTCCAGCCGGCGTACGGCAATCTGCACACCGAAGGCTCCCTGGAGGCGCTCGTCAACTCCCCTGAGGCGGTGCGCTGGCGCGCCGAACTGGACGTGGCCAATGACCCCACGTGCCAGCGCTGCGTGTGCTTCAACACGCTGGAGCTGCCCGCCGGAACCGGTCCGCGATGAGCATCGTCCTGCACCGCCCCGTCGCCACCGCGCACACCCCGGTCGACCTGCACCTGCACAGCTCGGTGTCGGACGGCGACGACTCACCGGCCGGGCTCGCCCGCCGCTGCGTCGAGGCCGGACTGAGGGTCGTGGCCTGCACGGACCACGACTCCGTCGCCGGACACGAGGAGTTCCGCACGGTCGCGGAGGCCGGCGGGCTGACCGTCGTACCCGGAGTGGAGATCACCGCCCGGTGGGGCGGGCAGGAGGTGCACTGCCTGGCCTACTTCGTGGACCTCGCGGACACCGCCTTCCACGAACGCGTCACCGGCGTGCGCCGGGCCGAGGTGGAGTGGTGGCGCACCTGGTTCGAGCAGGCCGCCGCGCTCGGCGTGGACCTCACCTGGGATACGGTCACCCGGCGCTTCGGCGCCGACCGGGTGGCGTTCCTCGGCGACTATCTCGACCTGTTCCTCACCGCGGCCAGGGACGATGCCCGCTTCGCCGGCTACGAACGGGGCGCAGGGCACGACCGGTTCATCGCCGAGTGGTGCCGGGCCGGGCGCCCCCTGCACGTGCCGCACCCGTGGCGGCCCGAGCTGGCCGAGGTGGCCGACTGGATCCGCGCGGCCGGCGGCGTCGCCGTCCTTGCCCACCCGGGCCGCGTCCAGGAGGGGCCCGGCACGGACTTCGCCGACCTGCGCCGCCTCGGCGTGGCCGGCCTGGAGGCCTGGACGACCTGGCACGACCCGGACGTCACCGAAAGGGTCCTGAAGGTCTGCGACACGCACGGGCTTCTGCCCAGCCAGGGCTCCGACTTCCACGGCGGCCGGCTCAAGCCGTGGTCCCCGGCACCCGGACTGGTGCCCGAGGCCGCGCCCGACCCCATGGCGCTCGTGGACCGCCTGCACGCAGCACGCGGCTGACCGGGCGTCAAAAACGCCGTACGGGCATCTCGCACCCACCATCCACACCACACCCGCACTATTGCGTACCACTTCGCACCACTAGCACCACTAGCACCACTAGCACCACTAGCACCACTAGCACCATTGAGATACAGGGGGACAGCTCGTATGAGTGCACAGGCCGCCGCAGGGCGGGCGTCCGAGACGTGGCGGCTGATGTCTGCCTTCGCGCTACGGCAGTCGGGGTTCGGCTTCCAGATGCTGGAGCCGTACAGCGAGCCGGCCGCGGTGGCGGCGGCCGACCGGATGGCGCGGACCAGACAGCGGCTGCGGGAACTGGCGCCACTGCTGAAGGCACTGATCAAGGCCGCCCGGCCCGGCGACAACGGGGCGGCGGCGTCGGCCCTCGGCACGCTGGGCCCGCTGGCCGACCACCACCTGACGCTCCTGCGCCACAAGCTCGCCCCCGGCGACCTGCCGGTGCTCGCGGAGTACCAGCAGGCCGCCACAGAGCTGTCCGAGGGCTGGCGGCAGTGGGAGGAGGACTACGAGGAGCGGCTGCTGCGCGCCAAGGAGATCCTCCGGGAGACCTTCCGCACCGACGCTCTGCTGCGCGACGCCCTGCTGCAGTCCAACGAGGCGAACTACCGGCTGTTCGCCGACTGGCTGGACGGCGCCGACTCGGTGGGCGGGCCGCGTGGGCGGAAGATGACCGACCTCCTAGTGCGCTACCTCCAGCGGGTCACCGCCAAGAACGAGACGGCCTCCCACTTCGGGCCCCTCAGCGTCGGCCGCGCCGACCTCTGCGAGCGCGGGGTGACCTGGGAGACGGCGCCGCTGCGCCGCCGTACGTTCTTCACCCACTGGGCCGCCGAGAAGGTGGCCGCCGCCCTCGGCCGCGATCCGCGGCTGGCCGGTCAGGTGCTGCCGCGCCGCCGCCCGTGGGCCTTCGAACGCGACGGCGTGGTGACCCTGTACGAATTCACCACCGAGGACGGCTTCTCCGCCGACTGGGAGTTCCGCGCCCGCACGCCGGTGCGTCTCACGGACGCCGAACTCGCCACCTTCCGCCGCTGCGACGGCAGCACCACGCTGGCAAAGCTGCGCGCGGAACTGGGCGACGGGGTGGACGCGACGCTCGCCTCGCTGGTGGAACGCGAACTCGTCGTCTGCCGTTTCGAGGTGCCCGTCGGTGTCACCGACCCGCTGCACGTCCTGCGCGAGCAGGTGGGCGACTGCGCTCCGCTCGAGCGGCTGATCGAGGATCTCGAGGCCGTCTCGGTGGCCGAGCCGGCCGACCGGCCCGCCGCGATCGACGCCCTGCGCGGTTCCTACGTCGACATGACCGGGGCGACGGCCCACCGCGGCACCGGCATGCACTACGCCGACCGCAGCGTGTTCTACGAGGAGTGCCACGCCCCGGTGGGCCGGGTGCGCCTGGGCGCGGACCTGGTCGAGCACATCGAGCAGGAGCTCGCGCCCGTGTACGCGCTGGCCCTGGCCATCCCGCGGCTGCGCATCCTGCGCGAGGGCGAACTGCTCGGCCGGTGGGCGTCACAACGTTTCGGCGAGCACGGGACCATCCCGCTCGACCGTTTCTACGCCGCCTACTTCGCCGACAAGCCGGCGCTGCTGGAGGAGGTCGACAAGGTCGACGCGGAACTCGCCGCGCTCGACGCCGACCTCGCCGACCTGCTGCTCGGGCACGCGGACCGGTCCGTCGCCGAGGTCGAGGTGGACGCCGGACGGCTGCGCGCCTTCCTCGACCGCTGTCCCGAGGGTCCTCCCGCCCTGCTCAACCCCGACGTCATGCTGGCCGCCCGGGACGCCGATGCGCTCGCCCGGGGCGAGTTCCTGTCCGTGGTCGGCGACTGCCACGGCACCCGTGAGCTGCTCAGCCACTCCAGCTTCGCGCCGCTCATGGCCGAGGAGCACCCGGACTTCACCGGGGAGGTGACGGCCGCCTACCGGGAGCTGGTGGACGACGACGAGACCCTGTGCGACCTCGCGCGCAGCCACCCCGACAAGACGGCGTCCCGCGTCCGCCTCGACATGGCCGACGTGGAGATCTTCGGCCGCTCCAGCCGGCCGCGGCACGAGGTGATCCAGCCCTCCACGATGTTCCTTCGGGTGCGCGGCGGGCGGCTCAGCCTGCACGCCGAGGGCGTGCCGGGCCGGCTGCGGCTGCTCGCCCCGCCGTCGGGCGGGCCCACCATCCGCCTCGACCCGCTGGCCCCCTTCGCCTTCCCCAGGCGACTGGGCGGTCTGGTCCTGGAGGCCGACACTTACGGCCACGTGCCCCGCATCCGCGCCGGCCGCGTCGTGCTGCAGCGCGAGCTGTGGCGTGTCCCGGTCGGTGAACTGACGGGGAGTGGGGCCGACGGCAACCGCCGCAGCGGCAACGCCGCCGAGTTCTACGGAGCCCTGGAGCTGCGCGCCCGCCACGGCCTGCCCCGCCACGTCTTCGTGAAGTTCGACTCCGAGCCCAAACCGCTCTACGTGGACTTCACCGCACCCCTGCTCGTACGCCAGATGTTCCGGCTCGCGCACGGGGCGAGCGGCACGGCGGTGTTCAGCGAGATGCTCCCCGCCCCCGACCAGCTGTGGCTGAGCCGGGAGGGACGGAGCTTCACCACCGAGCTGCGCTGTGCCGTATCGACCGTCCGAGCCGCAGCCGAACCGGAGAACTGACGTGACATTCGACTACCGCATCGCCGACATCGCCCTGGCCGAGGAAGGGCGCCACGCCATCCGGCTGGCCGAGCACGAGATGCCCGGCCTGATGGCCATGCGGCGCGCCTACCGCGACAGCAAGCCGCTGGCCGGGCTGCGGGTGGCGGGCTCGCTCGGCATGACCGTGGAGACCGCCGTCCTCATCGAGACGCTGGTGGAGCTGGGCGCGGACGTGCGCTGGGCCACCTGCAACGTGCTGTCCACCATGGACCACGCGGCCGCGGCCGTGGTCGTCGGCCGGGAGGGGACGCCCGAGGAGCCGTGCGGCATACCCGTGTTCGCCTGGATGAACCTGACCCTCGACGAGTACTGGTGGTGGGCCGCCCCCGGCCCGGGGGGGGGCGCGCGGGGCGGGCCCGGGCGCACCCGCCGCGACGCGCTGGGGGGAGAACACGCGACGCCGGCGCCGACGAGC
>NZ_JBHXFA010000003.1:23093-98280 GCF_042724175.1 Streptomyces sp. NPDC127084 | reverse complement strand
CCCACCCGGGCGAGCAACCCCCAGGGGCGCACCCCCACACCCACAACCCCCCACCCCAAAACCACCAAACACCACCTAAGCACCCCAACCCCCACCACCAACCGAACCACCACCCCCGCCCACACACCCCCCCCCCCCCCACCCCGCGCCCCCCCCCCCCCCCGACGGAGGCGGCCCGGACCTCATCCAGGACGACGGCGGCGACGCCACCTTGCTGCTGCACCAGGCGGTGGAGCACGAGAAGAACGGCACCGCCCCCGACCCGGCGATGGGGCACAACCCCGAGCGGGCGGCGCTGCTGCGTTTCATCGCCGAGTCGATGGCGGAGAACTCCGGGCGCTGGACGGGGATCGCGGCGTCCATCCGCGGCGTCGCCGAGGAGACCACCACCGGTGTGCGGGCGCTGCGCCGGCTGGCCGACTCCGGCGAGCTGATGTTCCCGGGCATCAACGTCAACGACATGGTCACCAAGTCCAAGCTGGACAACATCTACGGCTGCCAGCACTCCCTGATCGACGGGCTCAACCGGGCCACCGACCGCATGATCAGCGGCAAGGTCGGCGTCGTCGTCGGCTACGGCGACGTCGGCAAGGGCTGTGCGCGGGCGCTGTCCGGTCTCGGCGCGCGGGTCGTCGTCGTCGAGGTCGACCCGATCTGCGCCCTCCAGGCGGCCCTGGACGGCTACCAGGTGACCACCCTGGAGGAGGTGGCCCCGATCGGTGACATCTTCATCACCGCGGCGGCCAACTGCGAGGTCGTCCGCCCCGAGCACATGGAGCGGATGAAGCACCTGACGATCCTGGGCAACATGGGGCACAGCGATGTCGAGGTCGACGTGGCCGCGCTGGCCGCGGTGCCCGGCATCCGCCGCCGCGAGCTGAAGCCACTGGTCGACGAGTGGATCTGGCCGAACGGCCGCTCGCTGCTGGTGCTCTCGCACGGCCGTGACCTCAACTTCGGCAACGCGACCGGACATCCGGCGTTCGTCATGTCCGCCTCGTTCACCAACCAGGCCCTCGCCCTGCTCGAGCTCGCCAAGGGCAGCCATCCGATCGGCGTGCACACCCTGCCGCGGGAGGTGGACGAACAGGTCGCCCGCTTCCACCTGGACGCCCTCGGCGTGACCCTGTCCCGGCTGACGCCTCGCCAGGCCGAGTACGCGGGTGTCCCCGTGGACGGCCCGTACAAGCGCGAGGACTACCGCTACTGACACCCCGCCGCCGTCCGCGACGCCGAACCCCAGGACTGAAACGTTGGACATACATCTGCACGACCTCAGCCCGCACCACCCCGGCTCCGCGGTGGCGCGCGCGGCCGCCCTGCTCAAGGACGCCGGCCACCAGGTGGGCCTCGCCGGGCCCGGGGGCGATCCGGTGCCCGCGCCGGCCCGCCCCGATCTGGTGGTCGTCCTGCCCGCGCAGGCGGACCACGATTCGGACCGGGCACGGGCCCTGGGGCTCGCGGCCCACCGCATCGAGACGGTGCGCGCCACCCATCTGGGTGTGCCCGTGGTCGTGGCCGGCCTGGACGCGAGCCTCGACCCCGACGGTGCCCGGACGGCGGCAGGGGCCGACGGCAGCCTGCCCGGTGCACCGGAGCGGGCGATCGCCTGGCTGGCCGAGGCCTGCGCGGCCGACCCGGCCGTGCTGCGCCCCGACCGCCTGGGCCGGGTGCGGCCCGCCTGGGGCCGCTGGGACGCGGCGGCCCGGCGGGACGCCGACCGGCGGCAGGCGAAGGTGGCGGAGATCGCCGCCCAGGCGGCCCGTGCGCTGAACCTGGGCGAGGCGCAGCTCGCCGGCGAGGGCATGGAGTTCGCCGTCTTCAGGGCGCACAGCGCGGAGCACGGCGACGTCGCCCTGCGGGTGCCCCGGGAGCCGGTCGTCCGCTACACCGGCCGGGACCCGTTCAGCGCCCGCCAGGCGCTGGAGCAGGAGCGGACCGTCGCCGCCCATCTGCACCGCCACTCTCTGCCCGTCGCCGAGCCGCTGGCGCTGGCGGAGACACCCACGGCACCCGTGCTCGCCTCCCGCTTCCTGCCCGGGGCGGGCGCCGCGCCCGCCCCGGAGCGGATCGGCGAACTGCTGGCCCGACTGCACAACGTGCCCGTCCCGCGCGGTCTGCGGCCCCTGGACCACGACGGCTGGCCTTTCGACGTGGCCATCGCCCGGCGCGTGTCCGGCCGCTGGAGGTGGCTGGCGCAACAGGTGCCCGACCTGCCGCCGCTGCCCGGCCTCGAGGGGCTCGTACCGCTGCTCGCGCCGCTCGCCGCCGAGGCCCGGCTGCTGCACCTGGATGTGCGCATGTGCAACCTGGCCTCCGTCGAGGGGGAGGTCGGCGGACTCTTCGACTGGGGATGCGCCATGGTCGGTCATCCCGCCCTGGAGCTGGCGCGGATCCAGGCGAACGCGGCCCTGCCGGAGAACGACCTCGACCTTCAGGCGCTGTGGGCCGGATACCGGCGGCACGGCACGGTGCCCGCCCTCGACGCCGCCGTGGAGGCCGTCCTGCGCCTGGACGGCGTGTTGATGCTCTGTGTGGTCTTCGGGGCCGCCATACCGGATCCCGATCGGCTGGCGACGCTGGTCGAGCAGGCCCGCGATCTTGCAAAGGATGTCAAATGAGCACGGCTGGACAGACCGGCGATGCGGCCCCGGACGCGGGCCGCGCCCCGGCCCCGCTGAGCGGCCGGGTCACCGCGACGCCCAGCGCGCTGTGGCACGAGGAGGTGCTGGAGCCGCACTTCCGCTACGAGGTGGCGAACCTGCTGCCCTGGTACGTCGCCATCGAGAAGGTGCTCGCGCTGGAGTACGCGCGGCTCGGCATCGTCACCGAGGAGCAGGCCCGGCACCTGGGCCGCGCGCTGCACGGCGCGGACGTGGACCGGCTCACCGCCGATCGGACGGCCAACATGTCGGACATCAGCTTCGCGCTGGAGCGGTACGTCGAGCAGCAACTGCCCGAGCCCGTCCCCGCGTGGCACGTCGACCGCAGCCGCAACGACCTGCAGGCCTGTGCCCAGCTGATGAACGGCCGGCAGCGGCTGGCCGAGACCGGCGAGCGGCTGCTGGAGTTCGGTGGGGCGGTGCACCGGCTGGCCGAGGCCACCCGCGAGCTGCCGATGCCGGGGCACACCCACTTCCAGGCCGCCCAGATCATCACGCCCGGCTACTACCTGGCCGCCGTCTCCGAGCAGGTGCTGCACACCCTGCGCCGGCTGCTGTCGACGTACGACGGGATCGACGCCTGCCCGCTGGGCTCCGGTGCCATGGCCGGGCAGGAACTGGCCTGGGACCGGGAACGGATGGCGCGGCTGCTGGGCTTTCGGCGAGTGCAGCCCGTCGCGCTGACCGCCGTGGCCTCCCGCGGCTGGGTGGCCGAGACGACCGCGGAGCTGAGCGTGCTCGGTGTCGCACTGAGCCGGTTCGCCACCGACCTGCTGACCTGGGGCAGCAGCGAGTTCGGCTTCATCGACCTGCCCGACGAACTGTGCGGCATCTCCTCGGCGATGCCGCAGAAGAAGAACTTCCCGGTGCTGGAGCGCATCCGGGGGCGCACCGCGCACCTGACGACGTACCACCTCGACGCCGTGCTGGGCCAGCGCAACACCCCGTACACGAATCTGGTGGAGGTGGGCAAGGAAGCCGGGGCGAACCTGGTGCCCGCCTTCGACACGCTGCGCAGCGTGCTGCGGCTGTTCACCGAGGTGATGAACCGGCTCACCTTCCGGGCGAGCCGGATGCGCGCCGCCTGCGAGCGCGAGTACCTCGGCGGGTTCAGCCTCGCCAACGCCCTGACCCTGACCGAAGGTGTGCCGTGGCGGCGGGCCCAGGTGATCGCCGGCGCCTATGTCGTCGGGGCACTTGAGCGGGGGCTGCCACCGGGCCGCCCGGACGCGGGGCTGCTGCTCGAGATCGCCGCCGAGCGCGGGTTCGCCCTGACCGCGCCGGCGGCCGTGCTCGCCCGCGTGCAGGACGTCGACCAGGGGCTGCGCCGGCTGCTGTCGTCCGGGTCCGCCCACCCGGACGCCACGGCCGCCGTACTGCGGGAGCAGACCGCGGAGTACGATCGGCTGCGGGCCCAGTGGTCGGCCCGCGCTGCCACCGTCGCGGACGGGCTGGCGCAGGCGAACTCCCTGCTCAGCGCCAACTGATGAGCGACCACTCGAGCGGTGCCGGCCGGCCGGGCGGCGTGGGGCTCGCGGAGGACACCGGGCAGGCCCTCGCGAGCGGGACCGGCGCCGCCTTCGGCACCTTCGGCGAGCTGCTGCAGGGAGTGCTCCCCAACGACGGCGCCTTCCTCGTCACGCTGCCCCTCGACGTCTGGGCGCGGGCCCGCTTTTGGCCCGACACCTGCGACGGCGAGGTCCACACCGTGCCGCCGGGCAAGTACAAGGCGCGGCAGGTGGCCCGGCGGGTCCTGGACGCTGTCGGTCACAGGGGCGGCGGGCTGCTGGAGCTGAGCAGCGAACTACCCGAGGGCAAGGGGCTGGCCAGCTCCTCGGCGGACCTGGTCGCCACGGTCCGCGCGGTCGGCGCGGCCTTCGGGGCCCGGTTCACACCGGCCCAGACGGAGGAGTTCCTGCGCGGCATCGAGCCGACCGACGGAGTCATGTACGACGAGATCGTGGCCTTCCACCACCGTGCGGTACGACTGCGCGGCCGGCTGGGAAGGCTGCCGCGGCTGGTCATCGTGGCCCACGACGAGGGCGGCCAGGTCGACACGGTCCGGCACAACCGCAACTCGTCACCCTTCGGCGCCGGCGAACGGGCGGAGTACGCCCGGCTGCTGGCACAACTGCACCGGGCGGTGGCCGACGGCGATCTCGCCACGGTGGGCCGCATCAGCACACGCAGCGCCGAGTTGAACGTGCTGGTGCGCCCGCGCGCGGGCCTGGCACGACTACGGGACGCCTGCCGGGAAGCGGACGGCGTCGGCCTGGTGCTCGCCCACAGCGGCACCATGCTCGGCGTCGCGTTCGCCGCCGACGACCCGGAGCTGGACGGCAAGACGGACTACGTACGCACAGTGTGCGCGGCGTGGCCGGGCACGGTACGCGTGTTCGGGACGCTGGGCGAAGGCAGCACATGGTCGGCATCGGCCGACGGGGGAGGAACGACGTGATATTCGACAGCATGCACGACGCGATAGGGCGCACGCCCCTCATCCGGCTGCGCATGGAGGCACCGGCCGGTGTGGAGGTATACGCCAAGCTGGAACTGGCCAATCCGTTCGCGATGAAGGACCGGGTGGCCCGGCACATCATCCTCAGCGCCCGGCAGCACGGGGTGCTGCGCCCGAACGCGCCGATCGTGGAGAGCTCATCGGGGACGATGGCGCTGGGCGTGGCCCTGGTCGGCCGGGCCCTGGGCCACGAGGTCCATATCGTCACCGACCCGCGGATCGACACGGTCACAGCGGCCAAGCTCCGGTCGCTGGGCTGTGTGCTGCACGTCGTCTCACAGATGACGGACCAGGGGTGGCAAGGGGCCCGGCTGGAGCGCCTGGACGCGCTGATGCGCAAGCTGCCGGGCGCGTTCTGGCCGCAGCAGTACAGCAACCCCGACAACCCGGCCGCCTACCGCCGGCTGGCCGCCGAGCTGACCGAGGACCTCGGCAGTCTCGACGTACTGGTCGGCGCGGTGGGGTCAGGGGGGTCGCTGTGCGGGTCGGCCCGCGCACTGCGGCGTACCCTGCCCGGCCTGTGGGTGGTGGGCGTCGACTGCGTGGGCAGCGTGCTGTTCGAACAGCCCGACGAACCGGGGCGGCTGCAGAGCGGGCTCGGCAACAGCCTGCACCCGAAGAACCTGGACCGCCGAGTCATCGACGAGGTGCACTGGCTCAACGACCGGGAAGCATTCCAGGCCGCCACCGACCTGGCACTGGAGCAGCAGATCTTCGCCGGCAACACCTCCGGATCGGTCTACCGGGTACTCGGGGACGTGGCCTCACGGGCCGAAGCAGGCCAGCGCATCGTCGGCATCTTCCCCGACCGCGGCGACCGCTACGCCCAGACCGTGCACGACCCCCAGTACTGGGCCGAGAAAGACCTGGACCACCTCCCCCAGGCACGCACACCTGAGGCAGTCGACTACGGCACCCCGGTACGGTCCTGGTCCCGTGCCGTGGTCAAGCTCCCGCCCGGCGACCGCCGCCACCTGCTGTTCGTGGAATCGAACACCACCGGCACCGGCATGATCGCGCTGCGCTCGGCCGCCGCGCTCGACCTGCGGCCCGTCCTGCTGACCAGCGCCCCGCAGCGGTACGCCGGACTCGCCGAGACCGGCTGCGAGGTGCTGGAATGCGACACCAACTCCCCGACGAAGCTGCGGACAGCCATTTCGGACCGCTTCCCTCGCGAGGAAATCGCGGGCATCACCACGACCAGCGACTTCTACGTCCCCACAGTCGCCGAAACGGCCGAGTGGCTAGGGCTGCCGGGCAGTTCAGCCCAGGCGATGACGACCTGCCGCAACAAAGCACTGCAGCGCGAGGCCCTGTCCAAAGCCGGAGTGCGCCAGCCCCGCCACGCGGTGGTGCGCACCCTCACCGACGTCCAGGACGCGGTGGCGGCAGTGGGCCTGCCCTGCGTGGTGAAGCCAGCCGACGACTCCGCCTCGCAGAACGTACTGCTGTGTACCTCGCCTGAGCAGGTACACGAACACGCACAGCGCGTGCTGGACATCCACACCAACGTCCGCGGCATGCCCACGGCACAGACAGTCCTGGTCGAGGAGTTCATCGACGCGCCCGAGTTCAGCGTGGAAATGTTCAGCCAGGACGGCGTGGCCACCTGTGTCGGCATCACCGCCAAATACGTCAGCGCAGAGCCCTACTTCGTGGAGCAGCAGCACCTCTTCCCCGCCGTGCTACCCGAAAAGAGCACTACCGCGCTCGTGGAAAGCGTGACCACCGCACTGACCGCTTGCGGAGTGACACTGGGCCCGACCCACACCGAGGTCCGACTGACCGCCGACGGGCCAGTGATCATCGAAATCAACCCGCGGCTGGCAGGCGGCATGATCCCCGAACTCATCAGACTGGCCACCGGCCTTAACCTGCTCGAGCAGCAACTACGGGCCGCGGTCGGACTCACGCCCACGCTGACACCCAGCCGCAGCGACCACGCGGGCATCCGCTTCCTACTCGCACCCCGACAGGGCACACTGACCGAGGTCACCGGCACCAAAGAAGCCGAACAAGTCACCGGCGTCGTCAGTGTGAAAGTGACAGGCAAACCCGGCACCCAGATCCGCCCCGCCCAAAGCGCCTACGACCGCCTCGGCCACGTGATCGCCCACGCACAAAACCCCGAACCAGTACTCCATGCCCTGAAAACCGCCACAGACCTCATCACCCTCCACACAACCACCTGACCCCACCCTCACCCCACCACCCGACACCACCCGACACCCCCCCCTCCCGGCAGCCTCCACAGCCCCCGGAAAAGGGGGGAAACCCCACTACCCCCCAGACACAGAAACACAGAAAAAGAACCACAAAACCCAGAAACACGAAAAAAAGGGCCCCCGAAAAGCCCTTGGCCCCCCAATCAGCCGACACCGCGCACCACCACCCGGCCCGGCAACAGTTCACCGCCCCGTATGGCCACACAAAAAGCAACTCGACCAGTCCACGCCAGCCAACCGCCTGCCACAGCGCACCATCCACACGAACCCAAAACGTCAAGCAAACCCACAACACCACCCACACCACACGACACGCCCCCTGCCACCCGGGTAACGACTCGCCCTGACCCTCGTAGCACGGGCACCCGGGGCTTCAGCCGGGCAGCCGGAGCCCCGCAGCACGCCCAAGGGGTGACATTTCATCGAACCCGCCCCGGCGCCCAAGCCCGGTCGCCAGGATGGGCGGGTGACATCGAGTACCGCAGACCTCTGGCACCACTACGGCCGCGCCCGCTGCGCATGTGACCGTGTCGTTCCCGCCAAATTCCACTGGATCTGGAGCCAGGACAGCGGACCCGGCGCCGAGCTCTTGGGCGATCTGACCGGCCGCCGCGTGGGCGATCTCGGCGCCGGGGCAGCTCGCCACGCCGCGCACCTGGCAACCCATCACCAGCCCGCCACCATCGTGGCCATCGACTCCTCCCCGGCCCAGCACGCCATGGCCACCGACCTGTACGGCCACCTGGCACCACGCCTGCGCATCGTGAACTCCGACGTCACAACCCACCTCCGAGAGGCGAGTGGCACCTACGACGCGCTCTACAGCATCTTCGGAGCCGCCGACTTCTCCGAGCCCCAGGAACTCCTGCCAGCCGCGGCCGAAGCCCTCAAACCAGGCGGCCGACTGGTATTCGCCACACTCGCCCACTACCTTTCCGGCGCACCCGCCCAAACCGACATAGTGGCCGCCGAGATCCCAGCGAAGACACCAGACGGCGAGGCGACCACGATGCGCCGCTGGGTCCTCCAGGAACACGTGTGGACGAAACTCCTCGACGCAGCCGGCTTCACCGACATCACCGCGGACATGCTGCCCTCCACATCCAAAGGCCCGCGTACCGCCGACACCCTGATCGTGACCGCATACACCCCCCAGTGACACAACCAGGCTCCACGCACAGGCACGCCAGCAGCCTGGCCTCCACCCCAAGAGCGAAACCCGACCATGGCCTGCCGCAGTGGTGTGAGCAGCACGCACACCGGCACGACCACCACACGACCCGGGCCCGTGGGGTTCAGCCATTCGCACCCCAGAAGCCGTCATCGATACCGAGAGCGGTCTCCACAACCGCGTGGACAAGGTCGTGCGGCATCGTCGGGCCGACGGGCTGAGCAGGCAGCCTGACGTCCGGCCCCTTGCGGCCCGGACCAAGATCTCGTGCTCGGGACCGCAGTGATCCGCGTGCATCTGTCTCTGGAGGCGGCACCTCCGTGGCAACAGGGCGATGAGGGGCCTGATATCTACCAGTACGTCGTGGAGGTCAGCTTGGACGCCGCAGCGCTGCTGCACTCGGCTGACGAGTGGGACCTCTCTCTGGCTTCCCTCCCGCCCCGCTGATCCAGCCACCCGGCACTCCCCGGACGCCCATTCCTACCTGCTGGAATCGGGAGCCGCAGCACCCGGCAGGCCTGGTCGACCGCTGAGGTGGCCGCACGGTGTAGCCGTCACACGAGGAGTTCCCGATGAGCACGATGCGCCAGACACCGCTTCCTGCCCCGGCCTGATCCGAAAGACACGGCCTGAGCGGCTCCGGCACCTGCAAACCGGTCCCGGACACCGGGCTGATGCTCCTATTGATCGTCAAGCCTTGCGGCGGGGCCGGTCGGTCGAGCAGTTCCTTGGGCCGTACGGCTCGGCAGAGCGCCCTGGTGTGCGCTATGTCGAGGTTCGTGCGACAAAGAGGCCGCTTGAGGTCTCTCCACGCGGTCGAGGACGTCGGCAGCGAGAGCTTCCTGGACCTGGGCGAGTTCCCGCCGTTCGATCCAGTCGACGAAGCCAGCGAGCTTGGCCGGCTTTTGGGCATGGCTGAGGACCCGCTTGCCGCGCTGCAGGTTGCCGAGCAGCGCGTTGAAGCCGAGCGGGGCCGGTGGGTCAATAGGGCGTCGTCCAGGACGAGTACGGCGGCCGGTTGCAGCCCTGCTCCAGTCCCCCCTTGTCCCATACGTCTACCGGCTTCGAGATCGGTCAGTGGCCTTGCCGGGGCGTCTGGGAGCGGAAGCTGTGGCCGAGTTCGGGGCCCAGTCCGTAGTAGTGGCGGAAGTTGTAGATCAGTGGGCTCCACGCGGCCGGGTCGATGTGCTGGGAGCCGGGGACGACGATTTGCGGATCGGCGTGAACCTTGAGCACGTGGGCTTCCACGATGAGGAACGCCCCGGAGGCATCGGGCTGAACCCGGGCAGCGCGGGCCTCCAACTGGAGAGGGCATTCGGCGACCCTGGGCGGCCGGACCAACTCGGAGGGTTCAGGTCGCAGGCCGGCAGCGGCGAACTTGTCCGGCTCGAAACGGAAGGCGTCCCGCTTGTCCACGGGTATTGGGCTGCGTCCAGTCAGCGGTGCCAGCCGCTCCACCGTCGGCCACTGGGCGGGCGCGGGGAGGCTGACCACGAGACCGGGTCGGCTGAGGAGGTTGTGCGCGGTCTGTCCCCCGGGGCCCAGACCGAGGACGATAACGTGGCCGAGTGCCCAGGCCGAGGACATCGGCGCCAGGTTGAAGGAGCCGTTCTCGTTCTCGGTCGAAAGCAGTACGACCGGCGTTCCGAAGTACAGGATGCTCGGCTCTATGGCCACATGGGCGGCCGACGCGTTGTTGGGCATGGTGCTGGGTGTCGCGGTGTCCATGGGAGTCGACCGTAAGGTGAAGACTCTTCGGCCCTCGCCGAAGGATCGCTGGTGGATGATGGACGGCAATGAGAAACCATGACGCGCACCTGGAGGGCCCGGACCTGGCCGCTCTGGCCGGACTTCTGGCGGACGGCACCCGCGCCAGCTTCTGCCTGGCCCTCCTGGACGGTCGGGCATGGACCGCGACCGAGTTGGCGCGCCATGCCGGGGTGGCCGCCTCGACTGCGACCGAGCACCTGAACCTCCTGGTCGGCGGAGGACTGCTCGCGCAGGAGCGTCAGGGCCGTCATCGTTACGTTCGCCTCGCCGATCCCGAAACGGCCCAGCTGATCGAGATCCTTGCCTCCAGGGCGCCTCGACGCGTCACTCCGCCACGCTCGCTGCCCGCTGTCAACCGGAGCCGGGCACTGGCCCGCGCCCGCACGTGCTATGACCACCTCGCGGGCGCCCTCGGTGTCGCGATCACCGAGGCGATGACCGACCGGGGGCTTCTGGACTGGGAGCAGGGGCCGACGCTCACCGGCAACGGGACCGACTGGCTGGCCGAACTCGGCATCGTGCTACCGCCCGCCACACGGCGTCCGCCCGTCCGCTCATGCCTGGACTGGACCGAACGCCGCCCTCACCTGGCCGGTGCCGTCGGTGCCGCCCTGTGCCGTCACGCCTTCGACCTTGGTTGGATCACTCGGATCGGCACCAGCCGCGCCGTCGCTCTCACCGACACCGGTCGGCGCGCGCTTCAGGACCACCTCGGCCTATCCGACGAGCCGCACACCGCCATCAGATGAGCACCGATCCCACCCAGTCAGACGCTGTCCGTTGCCCGCGCCTCACGGCGACGCAGCCAGTCGTTCGTTACTGACCCACGCACCTAGCCGAGGCGGGCCACGGTGTGTGCGGCCCATGCGGCTTCTCGACCAGCTGGCTCTGCCCGCGCCGAGACACGCGTGGCCCCGGCGTGATGTGCCGGGGCCACCTCCGTGGTTGGGAACCGTCTACTCCATGGGGTTCTTGCCGATTTCCCGCGTGATCTGTTCTTCCATCTGGCGGGCTTTCTCACGCAGTTGCTGGCGTTCCTGCGGGTCGGTGGCGCGGTCCGCTTTGTCCTTCAGCTCCTGCAGTTTGGTGCGCATCTGGTCAGCACGGCCGCCGGGTTCGCCTGCAACGCTCATGATCACTCCTTGGATCTGGGGAGAGCGGGCGTCATCAGCGAATCAACAGCCGTAGGTCTCTGCATCTCGAGCCGTTACCGACCGTTATCCCTGCAGGTCACACGGTTGCCTTGCGTCGACGTATGCCGTGCCGCCTGGCCTGGACGATGGGCTGCGGGTTTGTCTCGACCACGAGCTGGCGGGTACGTACCCGTACCCGTACCCTGGGGCATGGGAAGGAGCACTGTGATGTCCGATGCCAATGTGAGAATTCCCGAGGAAGCCCGCGATCGGCTCGCTGCCGTTGCCGCCGCTGAGGGCCTGTCCTTGCGTGCATACCTGGCGCGCCTCGCGGACACGCTGCTCACGCCGGCAGAGCGGGCAGAGCGGGCAGAGCAGGCTAAGGCCGCTCTGGAGGCATGGAACGGCTACGCGCCCACGATCGCTGAAGCAGCCGAGCTGGACGACGAGTTGGACCGTCGCCTGGCGCAGGTGCAGCGCCCGTGACCGATGCCATGCACATCGTCCTGGACGAGACCGCCTTGGCCGCCGTCGGCACCGGCAACGTCCTCGCCTCCCGACTCATCGACCGGGCCCACGCGGAGACGGGTTGGTTCGTCTACGTCCCGGCCTGCGCCCTCGTCGAAGCCGACCGCGCCCGCCCCGGCACCGCCGAGCACCTGGCCGCGCTGCCCGGGATCACGGTGCTCGACCTCGATCTCCCGGCAGCGCTCGCCGTCGCCCGGGAAGAGACCTGGGCTCTGGCGCACGCGCAGCATGCCGCCCAGCCGACTATGGACCGTCCCGATGGCGCCATCGTCGCCACGACTGCGCCGAAACGGTGGGTCGGACAGCCCGTCCGGGTTCTCGACCTCACTCCCTGACACTGTTCCTCGCCAAGGGTTGGCCCCGCGCAGGCTGCGCGGGGCCGGGCTCAAGCTGCCCGGGGACGTACGCGCGGGCCCCGGCGGCGCTCGGGCAAGTCCACTTTGCTGCGGCTGCTCTCCGCAGCCGAGGTGCTGGACGCCGGCGAGATCACTGGTAGTTCTGGAGTCAGGCCCCCGAGCGGAGCCACAGCAATCATCACTGTCAGTTCTCTTCGTCGCGTCTTTGTTCGGCGATCAGGCGCTCATACTGGTCACGGATACCCTGCTCGGCTTCCGGGCTGCGCGGGCCGGGTGCGGGCCTGGGGGCGGTGGCGTTCAGTGCCTCGGCGGTGATGTCTACGTCGGCGAGCGCGTCGGCCGCAGCCCTCCACAGGAGCTGGATGGCCGCCCGGATCTGCTCGCGTGCTTCCGGCGGCGCGGTCGCCAGCCGAGCGCGCAGCGTGTCACGTTGCTTCATAAGGCGTTCGACCTCGGACTGGTCACCGGGGGCTGTTCGGCAGCGGCGTTCGGTACTGGGCCCGACGACGGGGGCGCTGTGCCAGTCGCCGACTCTGGCCAGTACCAGCCGTGTTCAGCCATGCCCTCCTTTGCCGGTATGCCTGCGAGGTCACCACCGTGTCCCCCGCCTCCTCGCCTTCAGCATGACCGGGACCAGCGGCGCCATCGCCGCCTCCGGATCCCCGACCGGCTCGGCGCCCGCCGACACCGGGCCGGTGCCGGTCAAAACTTGGTCCACCGTCTCCCGCGTGATCCGCAGACGCGTCAACTCCTCCTCGACCCCCTCCAGTTCCCCGGACAGGGCAGCGATCTGCTCACGCAGCCGCTCGGCCCGCCCACGAGCTGCCGACTCCCTGACTTCCAGCGCTTCGAACAACGACGGCGCCACATCACCCCCAGCCGACACCCGCCCCAGCGACGGGCTCAACACCGACGACGGTAGAAACCGACCACCTCCACACCACCCCCAAAGCCCCGAATCTCCTAAACGAGGCACCCCTACAAGATCTGCACCCATCCAGGTTCAGCAGTCGAAACGTAGACGGGCTACGGCGTGTTCTGCGTATCGACCCTGGTCAGCGACCCACGGAAGCGACAGGAGAGCCCATTTTCCGACTCGTATCCGCCCTACGCCAATGACGATCTCCGCTCCGCCCGTGTGAATTGCATCAAAAGGCACCGGATCCTGCTGAGGTGGCGCACACTGTCCCCCGGATCCCCGTCGGCGGGCGGCGGGACCGAGCCTTGGGGAGACGTATGCCGACAACGATCGCCGGACGGGTCACCACCGAGTCCGGACAGGGAGTCGCCAGGCTCAATGTCGCTTTCTATGAGATCGGCCAGAGCGCCACACCCACCAAGTACGCCGCCGCGCCCGGCCAGGGCACCGAGCGGGTGGGCTCCGCCCTCACCGATGAGGACGGCCGCTTCCTCTTCGCCTGGGACGAGCCGGCCGCCCTCCAGGGGATCACGTCTAAGGACGCCCCCAAGTCAGGTCAGCGTCAGGTGGCCGTCCTCGTGCTGCCCCCGCACCGGCCGGTGCCGGAGAAGGGCAAGGAGCCGGCCACCCTCTGGCAGACGGTCATATACGGGCTGCGGTACGGCGGCACCGAGACGCTCTCCATCCAGCTGCCCCGGCAGACCCTGCGCGAGGCCGGGGCGCTGCGCGAGCCCGCCGAGATCCTCGCCGAGGAGCTCTCCGAGGACTGGACCCAGCAGCAGCGGATGAACACGTTCCTGGCTCCCACGGTCAAGGAGCAGATCTCCGCCCGGGTCAAGGCGGTACAGAAGGGCCAGGACTTCGCCCGCAAGCTCGCCGCGCTGCCGGCCGCCACCCGCAAGGACCGATTGTTCCTCGGCGCGGGCACCACCTTGGAGGCCGCCCAGAAGGCCGGCCTGGAGGCCGGGCTGCAGCGGCTGGCCCAATTCGCCGACGCCGGCCATGGCACCGTCCAACTCCACTTCACCGACGCCCAACTGATCCGCAAGGGCCTCGATGTGGCCTCATGGGCCGACCGGTCCCGCCCGATCCGCATCACCAGCCTCTGCCCGCTGCTGGAGGACCGTACCGAGGGCCCGGTGCTGGAGCGGCTGCGCGGCTTGCTGGACCCGCCCCCCGGGGACGCTCCGCCTGCCCCCGCCCCGCCAGGCGACGAGCCGCCGCCCCGCGGTGAGGACGACGCGCCCACCCCGCAGGAGGAGATCATCCGCCAAGTGCTGGCGCAGATCCGGCCATTGGACGGGGATGGCGAAGGCGCCGACACCGCTGCCGTGTTCGCCCGGCTGAAGAAGGCTGTCGCCCTCCTCCAGCCGGACTCCGGGACCGCCGAGACCACCGCCATCCGGGACGTCCACGCCTTGCAGATGGCCTTCCCGCACGTGTGGACCGAGGCCTTCGACGAGCGGTTCCGGGACGCCGTCGGCCGCCTGTACGGCGAGACCGTCCGATTACACGAGGAGTACGGCCTGGACCTCACCTGGGCTGGAGAAGCCGGTGACGTCCGGGAACTCGAGCGGTTCCTCGCCGACCTGGACGACCGCCGCGAGGCGCTGACCTTCCTGCCCCCGCCGCAGGAGGTGCAGGTCGCCTTCCCGTCTCTCAGCTTCGCCCAGTGGCACGCCCTCTCCTGCGACCAGCAGGCCGCCCTGCGCACCCTCGCCCGCCGGATCCGGGCCGCCGGTACGGACGCCGCGCTGGTGGCCCGGCTGCGCCGCGAGGGCCAGGAGCTGATCGGCAGCCCGGCCGGGCCGCTCGGGCGCGCCCAGAAGCTGATACTCGAGGCGCGGGACCGCATCCGCGAGCCCTACGCCTTCCACTACTTCGCGCCCGACTCGGTCAACTACGGAATCCTGACCACGTACCGTCAGGAGCTACGGCCCCTGACGTACCAGGTCGGCGACCTGGTCGCCACCGTCCCCTTGGCCCCGGGCGAGACTCGTAGTGTCTCGGTCACCGAGCGAGTGAAGAAGTCCCGGGCCCAGCGCGAGGTGGAGAGCGCGCTGATGAACCAGCGCGACGAGATCCAGCGCGGCAGCCGAGCCGAGGACGAGATCATGCGTCGCGCCTCGCTCTCGAGCAACTTCCAGACCTCCGCCAGCGGTTCGCTGAACTTCGGCATCGGCCAGATCGGCGGCACCACCGGCTTCTCGCTCAACCAGGCGGACGAGTCCTCCCGGGTCAAGCGCAGCGCCCGGGAAGACGTGGCCAGGGCCGCCCAGGAGTTCCGCCGGGACCACACCGTGGAGGCCTCCACCGAGGAGTCCGCCGACAACGAGCGGGTCACCAGTGGCACACTGAGCAACCCCAACAACGAGATCACAGTCACCTATCTGCTGTACCAGCTGGAGCGGCAGTACAAGGTCCGCGAGCGCATCCACCGGCTGACCCCCGTGATCATGGTTGCCCAGGACGTCCCCGCCCCGCATGAGATCGACGACGACTGGCTGCTCGCACACGCCTGGATCCTCAAGCGAGTGCTTCTGGACGACGGCTTCCAGGCGGCCATCGACGTCCTGGAGGACCGTTTCGCCGGGGACGAGCTCGCCGTCGACATCAAGCGCACCCACTGGAACACCCAGAAGGACCTGGTGGACCGCCTCGACCAGTCCATCCATGAGCGGATGCTGGCCATCGAGCACCTCCAGGAGCTGCTGGTCCGCGCCACCGAGGGCCGCGACCTGGCCAAGGTGGACGAGCCCGACGACGTCCAGCGCGCCGCCGAGGCATTCTTCACCGGCGGCTGGTCGCTGCTGTTCGGCGGCCGGGACGAGGACTCCAGCCGATTGGAGGCGCAGCGCAACGCCCTGGAGCTGCGCTTGCAGCAGCTGGGCGAGTCCATGAGCGAGGCTCGGCGGCAGCTGGCCCGCGAGGTGTCCACGCTGGAGGCCGCCACCGCCGCGTACACCAAGGCCGTCGAGGCGCAGTTCAACCGGCGCTCCCGAATCGACCAGCTGCGGGTGCACGTCAAGCAGAACATCCTCCACTACATGCAGGCCATCTGGGCCCATGAACCCCCGGACCAGCGGTTCTTCCGGCTCTACCACAAGGAGGTGCCCGTGCCGCAGCCCGACTCCCGCGGCTGCACCATCCGGCGGGTCCGGCCCGACGAGGAAAGCCCGCGGATCTTCCACCGGGACGGTGTGCGGTACATCATCGAATGCGCCCCGCCGGTCGCCTCGGAGTCCACCCGCCCGCTGGTGGAGATCGCCGACCTGGACCGTCCCTTGGGCTACAAGGGGAACTACATCCTCTTCCCACTCAAGGAGTGCGTCTACCTGACGGACTTCATGATGCTGAACTACGTCGACGACTACTTCGGGCTGCGCGACCCCGACCCGGTCGGCGAGACGCCCATCGAGGACCTGATCGCTTTGCGCGAGCAGCGCGGCGATGAGCTGGACGAGGCCGCCCGGGACGCCCTGGAGCTGATGATCGCCCGGCGGCTGGCCGGGCCGCGGAAGGAGCACGAGACCATCGTGATCCCGACCGGGCGGCTGTTCATGGAGGCACTGCCGGGCACCGCGCCGCTGCTGGAGCAGTTCAAGCAGGCCCACCGGGCGCTGGACGTCGCCAAGGTCCGCGCCGAACTGCGCTCCGGAGAGCTGGAGAACCTCCGCTACGCCGCCCGCCTGCTGGCCGACGAGCACGCCGACCCGGAGGTGGACCGGCAAGTGGTGGTCACCGGCGGCGAGGTCCGCGTCGAGACGGACGCCTGATCATGGGCGATGGCGATGGTGGGGGCGGGGGCGAGTCGGCCCGGCGGCCCACCATGCGGGGGCCCGGCGCGCCTCCGCGCCGCCGGTCCGCGGAGGCAGACCAGGCGCTGCTGGACCGGCTGCGCGGCATCCGGGAGCGCGGCGTGGAGCGGGAGACGGAACGGCACGTCCGGGAGCCCGAACCGGCGCCGCGAACAGCACCCCGGCGGTCCGCGCCCGCACGCCCGGATCGGGCCGCCGACGAGGGCACCACCGCCCGCGAGCAGGCCATCCTGCGCGAGCTGGAACGCGGCACCGGCCCGGTGCTCCCAGTGCCCTGGGAGTCTGCGGCCGCGCCCGAACCCCCGCCGCCGCCATTGGAGTCGATGCCGCCGGAGACCGTCACCTCCGACCCCGCGAACCCGGCGCCCCGCTCCTACGCACCCCCGCAGGCGTACTACACCCCGGCCGAACCACCGCAACCCCCGCCCCCACCGCTGCCGATGAGCCGGCGGCCGCCCCCGATGAGCCTGGCCCCGGAATACAGCTTCGAGGAGGCGATACGCATCGCCGCGGCCTGGGAGGCCGAGCGCTCCCGCGAACGCGCCCGCCGCCGCCTGGAGTTCGCCCATCGGTACGGCACCGGCGTACCGCTGATCCTCGACGGCCCCGACGGCCCGGCCTTCGTCGCCCCCGACGCTCCACGGCCGCGCGCCCCGGACGAGGTGGCCCGCGATGTGATCCTGGGCACCTGGGACCTGACCCAGGAGGGCTCCAGTGCCCTCACCGGCCTCTCGGAGGAACTGCGGGACGAGTCCCTGCAGGCGGCCGACGACATCCATCTCCTCTTCGACCCGCTGCGCGACTGGATCCGGGAGCACCGCACCGAACTGGTCCTGGCGGAGATCGTGCTGGGCGTCCCCCGCCTCGCCGACACCGCGCTGGATCTCATCGACTTCCTGCAGAACGCGCTCAGCCTGCTGATGGGCATCGGCACCGGTCTGATGCGCGCGGCGCTGGAGCTGCTGCCCGGCATCGTCTCGCTGTTGCAACTGCTCTACAACCTGTTGCAGTTGCTGCTGCTGGAGGACATCGCGCGTGCCGAGGAGGAACGCGAGCGCATCGGCGAGCACTGGGAGCCCGGAGAGCACTTCCCCTCTCCGGCGCTGCTGCCGCTAGAGCTGACGCCCGCCCGGCGTCGGCTGCTGGAGGAGCGTCGGCGCTGGGCCCGCGAGCTGCGGGATGGTGTGAGGGAGGCCCTGGACACCTGGCGGGCGGAGTACGACACGGCGGGCCCCGACCGCCGCTCGAACATGATCGGCCAGCTGATCGGCCAGGTCATCGCCGTCCTGCTGACAGCCCGGGCGGCCGGTCCCCGGGCCGTGGGCGGTGGTGGTGGCGCCGGTTCGGCGGCGGCCGCCGCCGAACGCGTCCCCGGTGCCATCGGTGCCATCGTGGAGCTCGGCGCCGACGGAACCGCCGTTACCCGGCCCACGCTCGCTCTGCCGAGCGTCTCGGAACTGGCCGACCGGCTGGGCGTAGTGCTGGAGCAGGCCGGCCCGCCACCCGCGCTGGCCGTGGGCGGAGCCGTTCTGATGAGCGCCCCACCGGGCGAGTCTCCGCCCAGTCCCGCCGCAACCGCGCGCGGCAACGGCAGCCGCTCCACCGGCGGCAGCAGCCGGGGCACCTCCGAGCGCCACCCCTTGCCGCCACGCCCGGACCGGGCCCCACGCCGCAGGCTCTCCCGGGCCGCTCGGCGGCGGCTGCAGGAACGCCTGACCGCCGTCGAGGTGGAGGCCTGGCGCCGGGTGCGGCTGCTGGAGGAACTCACTGCCGTCCGGCGGCAGATCGAGGAAACCTTCGGCGAGGCCATCCCCGACACCGCCCTCTGGCGACGGCTACGAGCCCGCGAGGCGGCGCTGCTGCGCCGGTTGGGCCGCCGCGAGCTGGGCAGTGGAACCACCGCCTCGGAGCAGCTGCGGCTGAGCACCCAGGGCCTGATCCGGACCATCCGCGAGCTGCGCCGCTCCGCGCGGGCCATGGAGTTGGACGACGCGGCGCTCCGAGCCGTGGAGGACCTGGACCTCGAGGACCATCTGGCGATCAGCACCTCTGCACACGCCAGTCGCGGCGGCCACTTCCGCGGCTACCCCGTCCGGCACGAACCCGTGCGGGGGCCGGACCTCTCCCCGCTGGACAGAACGGTGATGCGTCGCACCCGGTCCGGGGTGATCAGCAACCCGGCCGGTGCCATCGGCGAGCGCATCGGCCAGCGCACCGCCGACCCGGTGGCCCGCGCCTGGGCACGCGATCAGGCCCGGCGACTGGGCCACACTGGCGAGCCGCTGCGCGGCAGGCTGTACGCCTATCGCCGGGCCGTCCGGGACGGCGAGGAGGTGTTCGTACGCACCGAGATCGGCGATCCCGGAGCCTTTGTGGCGGCCGATGGGGACCGGCTCTCGCTGCTGGTCTACGCCGAGTCCAAGACCAGCCGCCAAGTCGCCGCTCAAGCCGTCACCGAACAGACCGAGGCCGCCCTGACCCGCGCCCACACCGCCGATTACCTGGAGTTCGTCGCCGACGACGGGCAGGTGATCGTGGTCCCGGGGGCGGGGCTGAGCAGCGGAGACCACACCATGCTGATTACCCACGGCGTCCGCGACAGCACCGTCCTGGACTTCGCCGACAACATCCCGGGCGGCCTCGGCACCCACCGCCACAACGTCATCCCCCTCACCCACGCCGAAGTCCGCGACCTCGCCTCGCACTACACCGCCGCCATCCCCGAATCCCGCGCCCTGCCCCCGCCCGCCGACTTCCAGCCGGTGCCCCAGCTTCGCCCGCCCGAGACGCTGTAGGCTCGCCTGAGTGACGGCTCCCCTGTGCGAACGCCGAAGCGTTGCCCCACTGTTCGGTGAACCAGGCAGCGAGCCAGTAGCGGACCGCGTCGACCGAGATCGTCGACTCCCAGGCCGACGCCGAATTCGCTGCCCGTACGCCGAATTCGCTGCCCGTACGCCCACCCGGAGTGGGCGGCCGGCGTGTGGTCGGCCGCGCGGGCCGCGCTGCTGTCCGCGGACAGCCGGTGAGCGCGTACGGCGGGGATCAGGGCGGCAATGACGACGAGGGCTGGCATGCCCACCAGGCAGACGACGGACGGCCACCAGCTGATACGGATGGAGGCCCTCAAGGACGTCACACCCGCACATCTCGCAGCCGCCGTACGCCTGGTCGACACCGGTGACGCAAAAGTGGGACGGACCCCCTTCTGCGACTTGCATGGTGCGAAAATCCGGGCACATGACGCCCTCACAGCCGGGCCATCTTCCCGCGGACTTCGGTCCCGGGCAGGCGTGGCCGAGGGGGCTTCGGGCGCGGCCCCGGGGTCAGTCCGCCGCGCCCGCCAGTACCGGCAGGACCGAGACGTTCCGGAACACCCCGGTGAGGAAGCCGGCCGCCGCCTCTTCGGCGGGGTTCCCCGACAGCAGGAGCAGGTCGTGGCCGCGTGCCGACAGGGCCTCGGGCAGGGCCGGTGACGTGCCGCGGTACCCGCCGGAGGCGACGACGAGGGTCGGGTCCGCCAGGGACCGCAGGCTCAGGAACCGGTCCGCGTGCTCCCCGCCCAGGTGGGGGTCGAGGACCTGCGAGGGCACGGGGGTGAAGCCGAACCGGCTCTTGAAGTTGAACAGGCCGGGCTGGACCACGTGCCCGAAGAGCGACGGGTCGTTGCCGAGCGAGGCGTGGGCCAGGCCCCGGCCGCGGGCGAACTCCAGCGCCTCGGCGTACACGGCCCGCAGCACCCGGCCCGACCGGGCGTCCGGGGCGGACGCAGAGAAGCGCATCTGGAGCACCGAGGGCTCGGGCCGGACCCGCCAGAGGGACCCGGCGACCATGGTCGGGCCCGCGTAGACGCTGACTCCGATGTGCTCCGCGGCCGCGTCCAGCAGCCGCTCCCGCCGGGCGCGCGCGAAGTTCCTCCCGCGTGGCATGCCGGCGATCTGGGCGTCGTAGACGTCCAGGAAGTCGTCCATGAGCTCCTCGGTCAGGCCCTCCTGGACCACGAGCCGCAGCGACTCGTCGAGGATGACCCGGCGCCCCAGCCGGACGTTGCGCCGCTCGGTGCCGGAGAGCGTGGCCGTGTACTCCGCCTCGGAGGACCGTACGGGGGCGCACCAGTTCACCCAGTGCGGGCGGGCCGTGAAGCCGAGTTCGGCGAGGACGTTGTCGTCGGCCTCCTCCGAGTCGGCGAGCCTGGCGATGTCCAGCGGCACGTCGGCCTCCCGCCAGGCCCGGCGTTCGGCCTCGGCCCGGTCCAGCGTCGCGATGACCAGTCCGTCCTGCTCAGCGATCTCCACTGAGGGCTCCTTCCCGAGGGGTCGCGACCGCGATCCGCCCCGCCTGGCGTGTGTACACGGCCCAGATGGCGATCGAGACCACCCAGATGCACAGCGAGGGCAGCCAGAAGCGGAAGCCCTCGAAGCGGCTCGCCCAGGCGTAGAGGAAGCCCGACAGGGGCGTGGCCCCGGTGATGAACATCCGGATGGTCGCGTTGGCCCGGCCGGCGATCTCGACCGGGATCGTCTCCTGCCGGTAGGTGATGGAGGCGACGTTGCTCACGGCGACGGCGAAGCACTCGATCATGAACCCGGCCAGTTTCACCGGCACGTTGGGGACCGAGACGAGTGCGAGTCCGGCGAACGCGATCAACTGGCAGGCCAGGATCCGGCGTTCGGGGCCCGCTGCGGGCAGGATGGCCGGCGCCAGCCGGCTGGCCACCGCGCCCATGAGCAACCCGACCGCGAGGACGCCCGAGATGACGGTGGTGTTCATGTCCCGCTGCCCGAACTCGGTGATCAGGGCCGGTTCGAGCTGGCCGATGGCCAGGTTGGTCATCGACATGGTCACCACGAGCCAGAGGATCTCCCGCTTGCCGACCCAGCGGAACCCGATCGCGAGATCGCGGCGGAGGTCCATCTTCCCGTGGTCCGACGGGACCTTCGGCAACAGCAGGGCCGTCGCCCCGGCGAGCAGGTACAGCCCCGCGATGCACAGGGCCGCCGGGATTGCGCCCAGCGCGGAGAACGCCGCCCCGCCCAGGACCAGGCCGATGACCTTCGAGAACTCGATCGTCGAGTTCAGTTTGGCCACCGCCACGGGCCGGCCTGGCTCACTGATCAGCCGGGGGATCAGGACGAACTGGCCGGTGATGGTGCTCGCGACTCCGCCGATGCCGGAGAGCAGCAGCAGGCCGGCCACCGCCACCTGATCGGACAGCAGACCGGCCAGCAGCACCAGGCACGCGGCCTGCTGCAGCTGGGACAGCACGTAGATCGCCCGCTTGTCGTAGCGGTCGATGAGCGCGCCGAGGAAGGGGGATCCGACATACATCACGCCGCGCATGGCGAACGAGACGAGCGACATGGCGACCGAGTCCGTCGCGCCGAGCACGGCCAGCGGGATGACGATGCCCAGCTGCCAGTCGGCGACCTTGGACAGCATGGTCGAGCCGAGCAGGGCGCGCAGCACCCGCCGGTCCGACGCGGCGGTGCCGTCCGTCATCGGGCGTCCACTCCGCCGCCGGCCGGCGCGGACAGCCGCGCGGCCAGCGCCGGGTGGGCGCACAGCGCGTCCAGGCCGCGCCGGGTGTTCGCCTCGACTCCGGCGTCGTCAACCTGGTGCACGATCCAGCCCGAGGTGTCCGCGTACTCCCGGAACAGGGCGGCCGTCTCGTCCTGCATGCGGCTGAACGACTCCTCGCTCCGCTCACCCGCCACGCCGTAGTCCTCCAGCGCTCCGACCGCGCCGTTCTGAGCGGTGCGCCACCGGTAGGCGTACGCAGACGGGCCGTCCACCAGGATGCCCACGTCCGGCTTCAGCAGCCCGGAACCGAAGACGAGGTCGAGCATGCCCCGCAGCGCGCGAGCCAGCTCGCCGACCGGGGCCGCCGCCGGGTCGCCCTGTCCCTCGGCGGCCAGCCGTTCGGCCACCGCGAGTTCCTTCAGGACGTGCTTGAGGGGGAAGGACTCCTGGACGACGACCGCACCCCGGGCGAGCGCCGGGCGGGTGACCTCCGCCGCCAGCAGGACGTTGCCGGCGATCTCCACGAACGCCGCGGCCAAGGCGCCCGAGGCCCTGTTCCGCATGACCGGCTCGGCGGCCAGGCGGCGCTCCCAGTCCTTGTCGCGCCACTCGTCGTAGCCGCGCGGGATGTCCAGCGGGCGGTCGTCGCGCAGCCCTGCGCCGTACAGGGTGCGGAAGGACTCCAGCCACAGCTGCTGGAGGGGTACGGCCGGCCAGGGCGCGGCGGTCTCCTCCAGCGCGGCGCGCCAGCTGACGGTCACGACTTCCTGGCCCGCCTCCCGCAGGCGCTCCTCGAAGGCACGGCACAGCGTGCTCTTGCCGATGCCGTCGATGCCGAGGAAGGCAACGGTCAATCCCTGCTGCATGTTCTGCTCTCCTGGTGTTCCACTGGGGGGGGGTCGGTGTGCTCCGGGTGGGGGCGGCTCAGCACTCGTCGTTCAGCCGCTGGGTGATCTCCTCCACGTAGCAGCGCAGTCCGTCGACGCGGGAGGCCTCCAGCGCCTTGCGGACCAGGCGCGCCGCCGCGGGCCGGTCGGTGCCGTCGGCCAGGGCCTGGGCGAGGATGAGTTCGTAGGTGACGGGCCGCTGCGGGTCCACCGACCACGCGTACGAGACCCCCTCGGTGTCCGCCAGCTCGAAGTGGTCGAGCTGGCCGACCTCCGGGAAGTCGGCCAGCTCCTGGGGGTGCGTGAAGAGGCGGGCCTCCAGGCAGTGCCGGGCGCGGTCCACGCGGACGTCGTCCGGGGAGATGTGCTCGCCGCGGGCGATGCGCAGCTGGAGTCCGACCAGGTCGACGCCGGTCTGCCGCTCGGACATCTGGTACGCCAGCGGCAGCCGCCCGTTGACCTCCAGGAAGTAGTAGCGGTCCGGGCCGACGATGAACTCCACCGTCATCACGTTGCGCAGGCCGAACGCCTCCGCCACCCGGGCCGCGTCCGCGCGAAGCGCCGCCAGGGTGTCGGCGCCGACGCCCTGGACGGGAGAGGCCTCCAGGAGCTTGAGCCCGTCCGCGACCAGCAGGCTCTCCCGCTCGCCCAGCGGGATCACGGTGCCGTGGTGGTCCACGGCGAGGGTCACACCGATGACCCGGTTCACGGTCAGGTACTTCTCGATGTACCAGGACGTGTCCGCCCCGCCTGCCACGAGGGCGCGTTCGACGTCCTCGGCCGAGCGAGCGATGCAAACCTCCTGGCCGCCGTAGCCGTATTCCGGCTTGAGCACGGCGGGCAGGCCGACCTCCCGGACCCGGGCCAGGACCTCGTCGCGGCCGCGGGCCGAGGCGTGCGGGAGGACGGGCACACCGATGCGGTGCGCGGCCTCCACCGCCGCCGCCTTGCTGCCCGCCAGGCGCAGGGCCGCGGCCGAGGGGCCCACGAAGGTCACGCCCAGGGCCTCCAGGCCGGCGACGAAGTCGGCGTTCTCGGCGAGCGACCCGTATCCGGGGTACACGCAGTCGACGCCGCTGCGCCGTACCGCGTAGAGCACCCGCTCGGCGCTGTCGTAGGTGTCGGGCAGGCCGTACCCCTCGACGAGGACGGTGTGGTGGGCCCACGCCGCGTGGGTGTCCTGGGTGTCCGTCGCGGCGCACAGCGCGGTCGTCTCCAGGCCCAGCGATCGGCAGGTCCGTGCGGCGCGCACCGCGATGGCAGCGCGGTTGGCGATGAGTATGTGCTGCATGTGATCTCCTGGCCGGACGGGCCGCCCGGCGGTCTGGGTCAAGGGGAAAGCCGTTCCATCCACTGCTCGGTCGCCCGGGCGACGCGCCGGATCCGTTCCTCGTCGTGCACGTCGGAGCTGAACTGCCAGGACAGCTCCAGGCCTGCCGGGACGTACTGCGCGTAGAGCTTCACCGCGTAGGGCTGGGTGCGGTCCGTGGTCATCTCGGTGCCCACCGCCCCGGCGCGGGCCCGGAACGGTCCGCTCGGGCCAAGGCCGTTCATGCGGTGACCGAGGAAGTTGAGGTAGACGTCCGGCTCGGGCAGGACGCAGAGCCGGTGGCGGACGGCGGGGTCGTCGTGCAGGTGGCGCAGCGCGCCCCAGGTCTGCTCCATGTCGCGGATCTCGCCGATCTGCCGGCGCAGCGCTGCGGCTACGGTGGCGTCCGCTTCCGGGCCGTTCTGCCCGCTCCGACCGCTGTGCTCGGGCAGTGCCAGCACGTAGGGGGCGATGCTGTTGAGCCATCCGACGGTGTCGGGGAAGCCGGGTCCGCCGGTCGGGTCGGTGCGGCCGTGCCGGCACACGTCGACGGCCGTGGCGCGGGCATCGGTCTCCGCGGTGACGGCCATCACCAGCGCGAGGACGAGCAGTTCCTCTTGCTCGGCCGGGCCGGCCCCGGCGGCCGGGGCCACCGTGGTGGCGAAGGACCTGATGTGGCGCAGGTGCATGCTGCCGGTGGGCCGGTCGGCTGGCAGCGGGCGCAGGGCGTCCCAGGGCAGCGCCTCCCAGCGGCGCAGGAAGTGCCGGTCCAGTGGGCCGTTGGCGAAGCGGCGCAGGGTGCCGGCGTGCGCGGCCCAGGACACGGCCGCCGGGAGCCCGGAGGTGCGGCCCGCGGCCACCTGGTCGTACAGCGTCCCGAGGTCGCGGGTGAGGATCTTGCGGGACATGCCGTCGGTGACCAGGTGGTGGAAGACCAGCAGCAGTCGGTGGCCGCGGCGGCCGGCGAACACGGCGGCCCGCCAGACGGGGCCCTCGCGCAGGCTGAGGGAACGCTGCAGGCGGTCGGCCTCCGCCAGGAACGCCTCGTCTTCCTCCGCCTCGGTGCCCGGCGGCAGCTCGTGCCAGGACAGCGGTACCGGCGGCGCGGGGTCCGTGACGGCCTCGGGCGCGTCCGCGGGCCCGGTCAGGCGCAGCCGCAGCGCCGGGTGGCGGTCGGCCAGCAGGCCCAGGGCGGTGCCCAGGGTCGCCCGGTCGACGGTGCCGTCCGCGTCGAGGAGGACGGAGACGTTGTAGTGGTCGGACTCCCGGTATCCCCAGTCCAGAAAGCGGTGCTGGGCCGGTGACAAGGCCGGCGGCAGGTCGGCGGCGGGTGCCGGGTCGGCGGGCGCGGCGGCGCGTCGCTCCGCGGCGAGCGCCACCAGTTCGCCGAGCGTGGCGGTGCCGTAGAGGTCGGCGGGGCGGATGGGGATGCCGCCCTGGCGGGCCCGGACGACGACCTCCATGGCGCTGAGGCTGTCACCGCCGATGTCGAAGAAGTTGTCGGTGTCCTCAACCGTCGCCGCGCCCAGGACGTCGCGCCAGATGCCGGCCAGTTCCGGGCTCTCGGCGGCCGCGGGGCCGCCGAGTTCGCGCAGCGCCCGGTGGTCAGTCTTGCCGTTCGGGCTCAGCGGGATCTCGTCGAGGGCGACGAACCGGGAGGGCAGGGCGTAGGCGGGCAGCGACCGGGCGAGGTGCGCGCGCAGGCTGGCGGTGTCAGTGCCCTCGGCGAGGACGACGTAGGCGACCAGGCGCAGGGAGTGGTGGGCCCGCTCCGCCACCACGGCGGCGGCGCGGACCCCGTCGTGGCCGCGGAGCCGCTCCTCCACCTCGCCGAGCTCGACCCGGTGGCCGCGGATCTTGACCTGGTCGTCGTTGCGGCCCTCGTAGGCGATCCGCCCGTCGGGTCGGCGCCTGGCCAGGTCGCCGGTGCGGTAGAGGCGGCCGCCGGGGCGGAACGGGTCGGCGATGAAACGCTGTTCGGTCAGGTCGGGCCGGTCGAGGTAGCCGGCGGCCAGGCCGTGGCCACCGATGTGGATCTCGCCGGTCTCGCCGTCGGCGCAGCGCTCGCCGCCCCGCAGGATCTCCACGACCGTGTTGCCCACGGGCCGGCCGAGGGTGATGTCACCTGCCGCGTCGGCGCCGACCCGCTCGCAGAGGGAGTAGACCGAGGTCTCGGTGGGCCCGTAGATGTTCCACAGTGCGCCCGCACCGGCCAGCGCGGCGGCTAGCGAGCCGGTCAGGGCCTCCCCGCCCGAGACGATCGACAGCCGGCTCCCGGGCCGCCAGCCCGAGGCCGTCAGGGCCGCGAACATGGAGGGCGTGCCCATGACGAAGGTGGCGCCGCTGGCGGTCAGCGCCGCGTCCAGCAGCTCCGGGTCCCGGGCCACGGCGCGGTCGACCAGGTGTACGGCGCCGCCGGCGACCAGCGGCAGCAGGATCTCCAGCTGGGCGAAGTCGAAGGACACCGGGGCCAGGGCGAGCACCGCGTCGTCCGCGCCGAAGCCGAACTCGGCGAGGCTGTGCCGGAGGATGTTGGCGATGCCCCGGTGCGGCAGCACGGCGCCCTTGGGCGTACCGGTGGAACCCGAGGTGTAGATGACGAACGCGGCGTCGTCCGGAGTCACGGCTGCCGGGCGCCGGGCGGCGGGGGCCGCACCGCTCCCCGCCGGCTCCCCGTCCACGCACACCAGCCGCTGGTCCGTCCCGTGCGGGGGCACGTTCAGCCCGAGCCGGGTGAGCAGCGCCGCGGGCCGGGCGTCGTCGATCATGAACGACAGCCGGCCCTCCGGGTACTCCGGGTCGAGCGGCAGGTAGGAGCCGCCGCTCAGGAGGACGGCGAGCATGCCGGCCACCAGGTCCCGGGACCTGTCGAGGTGGATGCCGACCCGGTCGCCGGCCCGGACCCCCGCCGCCCGCAGCCGTTCGCCCAGTTCCTCGGCGCGGGCCAGCAGTTCGGCGTACGTGCAGGGGCCGTCGGCGTCCCGCACCGCGACGCGTCCGGGAGCGCGCAGCGCCTGGGACCGCACCAGCTCGTGCACCAACTCCGGCGCTGCCAAGCCGGGTTCCGGCTCTGCCGGCCCCGGCGCACCGCCCGCGGCGACCCCGAACGCCTGCTTGTACATGGTCAGTTCCGCCTCGATGCATTCGATGATGGTGGCACCGCGCTTGAATCCGTGCCGCTCGCCCTCGAACACCACGTGCCGGTGGGGCGCCGCCCCTGGCCGTACGCCCGCCAGGAAGCGCTCGGCCTGCGACGGCGGGCAGATCGGGTCCGCGCTGCCCTGGAAGAGCAGGAAGGGCGCCTCGACCCGGTCGGCGGAGTGCGCCGGGGAGCGGACCAGGTACCGTTCCCGGGCCTGCGGCCACGGGCCGATGAGCGTGTCGAGGTAGAAGGCCTCGAAGCCGCCGTTCTGGGACTCCCGCCAGGACACCGGGTCCAAGACGGGGTAGTACAGGGCGGCGCAGCAGTACGTGTCCGTGGCGGTCAGGGAGACCGCCGCGGTCCAACCGCCCGCACTCGCGCCGCGGATGGCCAGCCGCGCTGGGTCGGCGGTGCCCTCGGCGGCGAGCCCGCGGGCGACCGCCGCGCAGTCCGCCACGTCGGTGACGCCCCACGCGTGTCGCAGCCGTTCGCGGTACTGCCGGCCGTAGCCGGTGGAGCCGCCGTAGTTGACCCCGACGACACCGATGCCGCGGCTGGTGAAGTAGGCGACCTGAAGGTCGTAGGCCATGGGGAAGCGGCTGGTGGGACCACTGTGGGCGAACACGACGTACGGGGGGATCTCGCCGGCCGGCCCTTCAACGTCGGGGTGGCGCGGCGGGAAGACCACGGCGTGGACCTCGCGGCCGTCCGGTCCCTCGAACGACCTGGCCTCGGGCCGGGGCAGAAGCTCCGGGTCGGCCGTGGCCCGGGGCACCGACAGGGTGGCGTAGGTGCCGGCGCGGGTGTCGAAGCACACGGTCGTGAAGTCGGCCACCGCGCTGGCGCCGATGGCGACCAGCCGGCGGCCATGGCTGGCCAGCAGCGGCTCCCACTCCGTGAACGGACAGGGCAGTGCGCACAGTTCGCCGGTGGCTGGGTCGAGGATCGAGAGGGTCAACGCGTGCGTACCGTGCAGGACGGCCAGCAGCCCGCCCTCCAGCGATGCGCACCAGGTCAGGCCCAGCTTGGTCAGCGCCCCGCCGAACTCCTCTTGGCGCGGGCACACGTTGACGGGCACGCCGCCGTCGAGCGGCACGCGGTGGACGTTCCACCAGCCCGGCCGGTCCGTCAGGGCGTACAGCGCGCCGTCGTCCGTCCAGACCACCTGCGCCACCGACTCTGGCGTATCCTGCGTGCGGGCCGTGTCTGCCGTATCCGCTGCCGTGTCCGCTCTGCCTGCTCTATCTGCTCTGTCCGTGGGGCGCGGCGCAACGCCGTCGAGCACGGCCAGCGTGCCGTCGGGGCTGACGGCCGCCACCCGGACCCGGCTGGCGTCCCACGGCATGTCCGGGTGATCCCAGGCGATCCAGGCGACGTGCCGGCCGTCGGGGGACACCTGGGGGCCGGTCAGGAAATCGTGCCCGCCGGCCAGCGGGCGGATCGCGGCGGCGTCCTCGGAGGCGGAGCCGTCCAGCGGCACCGCCACCAGGTCGCGCCGCGGCACCCCGTCGGGCCCAGTGGTCTCGCGTACGCACCACACCTCCCCCGCCGAACACGCGGCGACGGTGCGCGGCGCCAGGACCGGGTCGGCGAAGCACTGGCTGAGGGAGACTCCTGAGACGGGCGTGAGGGGCTGCGGAACCGCGCCGGCTGCTTCGGGTTCGAACCGGTAGAGGCGCTGGTCCTCGGCCCGGACGAAGACGACCAGGGGGCCGTCCGCCGTCTGCTTCCCGGCCCAGGCCCGGCCGCCGTACTCCATCACCCTGCTGCGCACGTTCCAGGGCGCAGGCAGGACGCTGCGCGCCTCGGCCGCGTCGGCGGTGCGCCGCATGAGTGTCGTACGGCCACCCTCGTGGGGCAGCCGCTCCGACCACCAGATCTCGTCGCCGACGAAGCCCGGCCAGTTGGGGTGGCTGTCCGTGGCGCTGACGTCCTCGGCCGAAATGGGGGAGTTCCACGTCCCATAGGGAGCTGCCTTCTTCACGCCCGTCTCCTCATGAATCAGTGGATCTCGCGCAGGGCCCGCAGTACCAGCGCGCCGTCGAGGCGCACGGGGTTGTTGTCGGCCCGTGCCGTCGACCCCAGGCCCGCCTCGACCTGCTCCGGGAGGTCCTCGGCGGATACCCCGTAGTCGGACAGCCGCGGGGACCAGCCCAGGTCCGACAGCAGTCGGCCGAGCCGCTCCGGCACCCCTCGCGGCTCGACGCCCCAGGCGGCGGCCACGGCCTCCAGCTGGGCGTGGACGTGGGCCGCCCCGCGCTCGTCGTCGCCGTGCGTCCCGGCTCGCTCGAGGTTGTAGCCGTACAGCCACTGGAGGTTGAGCAGGCAGGCGACCCCGTGCGGGACGCCGTATCGGCGGGTGAGCCGGTACGCGAAGGCGTGCGCGGCCGTGGTGCGGGTGATGTTGATCGCCCGACCCGCGGCTAGTGAGCAGCGGGCGAGCTCCTCGCGCACCGGCGCCGACGTGTCCTTCAGCCCGTCGCCGAGCGGCCCTGCCAGGCCGCGCAGCGCGTCGAGCGCGTGGGCCCGGGAGCCCGGATCCGACCTCCGGGCCCACAGCGACTCGACGGCGTGGCAGAGGGCGTCCATCGCACAGCTGGTCAGGACGTCCGCCGGGCAGCTGGCGGTGAGCTCCGGATCGATCACGGACCGCGTGGCGGCGGCCAGGGGGTGGTCGAAGGAGTACTTGCGCTCTCCGTCGAAGACGGTGGCGAACCGCGTGACCTCGCTGCCCGTACCGCTGGTGGTGGGCACCAGCAGGAGCCCGCCCACGTCGGTGGCGACGGGGCCCTCGCCGCCCGTGAGGCAGGCGAGGGCCGCGTCGCGCCCGGCGGGCAGCCCGCGCACCAGTTTGGCCACGTCCATGGCGCTGCCGCCGCCCAGACCCACGACGAGGTCGGGCCGCCAGCTGTCGCGCAGGGCGCAGCCGGCGAGTACGTCCGCCAGGTCGGGGTTCGGCCGGAAGTCCGCGAAGAGCCGATGGCTGGGGGCGTCCAGCCAGTGCTCGAACCCGGTCCGCGCCAGTCCGCTCTCGGTGGCCACGACCAGCACCCGGCGGGCGCCGGACTGCTCGATCAGCGCGTCCAGTTCGCGGACCGCGCCAGCCCCGAAGGTCACCGGAACGGTGTCGTCCCCGCGCGTGTCAGGCGTCAAGGGAGGGCTCCTGGACACCCAGCCGGCCCGCGAAACCGTCCCGGATGTCCCGGGTGGTCATCGCCGCCGTCGCGCGGGAGAAGGACGTGCCAGTGCCGGCCACGTGGACGTGCAGCAGGTGCGGGCCGGTCTCGCGGAGCGCGGTGGCCAGGCCGTCCACGACCTCGTCGAGGGTACGGCAGGTCCGCGCCGTGGCGTAGCCCGAGCCGAAGGCGACCGCCGCGAAGTCGGTGACGTGGGACGTGGTGGCCTGGCCGCCGGTCGACTCGTACGTGCCGTTGTCGAACACGAGGTGGACGAGGTTGGCGGGGGCCGAGGCACCCACGGACGACATGGTGCCCATGTGCATGATGGCCGCGCCGTCGCCGTCGAGGACGACCACGGGCTTTTCGGGGGTGCGCAGGGCCACCCCGAGGCCGAACGCGGCCGCGTGGCCCATCGAACCCTGCATGTAGAAGTGCTCCTTGGAGCCGGTGGCACCGAAGAGCTCCCGGGAGGTGTAGCCAGTCGTCGAGATGACGGCGGCCTCGGCGACCACGGGTTCGATCGCCCTGAGCACCTCCAGGCGGCTGAGGCCGCCGCCCGGGTCCGCGACCGGGGTCTCGTGCTTGGCGATGGCGCCCTTCTCGGTGAGCACGAACACAGTCCGGCGCTCGGCCATCTCCGCCACGGCGCGGTCGAGCGCCGCGCCGAACGCCCGCGCGTCCGCGGTGGCCGGCACGGTCACGTGCGCGATGCCCACGGCGTCCAGGAGCTGGTGCGTGGCGGTGCCCATCACGGCGTGCTGCGGTTCGTCCTTGGTGGGGTCCGGCCAGCCGCGCAGGCTCATGAACACCAGGACGGGGATCTCGTAGGTCTGCGCCAGCGAAGTCAGCGGGTTGATGAGGTTGCCGAGCCCCGAGTTCTGGGCGATGACCGCCGAGCGGTGCCCGGCGACCGTGGCGCCGGCGGCGGCGGCCAGCGCAGCGCCCTCGTTGGACGCGGCGAGGTACAGCCCGTCGCGCGTCAGCTGGTCGATGGGGCCGCTGAAGAACGAGCACGGCACACCGGCCACGAAGTCGAAGCCGCGGTCCTTGAGGGCCGCGCAGAATTCGTCGTTGGAGATCATTTCTCGAGCGCCAGCCAATCGCCGAGGTTCTGCAGGGCGAAGACGTCCGAGACGGGCGCGATCTCGTCCTCGACGCCCAGGGAACTGCCCTCGGCGACGATGGCCGTGAACGTGTCCCGCAGGGCCTGGACCGTAGCCCGCAGGCCCTGGTTGGCGTAGATCACCATGGAGACGCCGTGCTTCTCGGCCTCGGCCGCGCTCCACTGCGGGTAGGTGGTCGGCACGATGACGACGGGCCGGCGGCCGTCCCAGGCCTCGAGGAACGCGACGATCTCGCCCTCGTCGCGCTTCTTGGAGTGGATCAGGATGGCGTCCGCGCCGGCGTCCGCGTAGGCGTTGCACCGGGTCAGGGCCTCGTCGACGCCCATCTGGTTGATGAGTGCCTCGCAGCGAGCGATGAGGAAGAAGTCCTCGGTGCGCTGGGCTGACTTGGCGGTCTCGATCTTGCTGACGAAGTCCGGGATCGGCAGCAGGGTCTGCGCCGCGGAGGCGAAGCTGTTGACCTTGGGGTAGAGCTTGTCCTCCATGGCCACCGCGGTGATGCCGGCGGCCTCGTACTCGTGGACCATGTGCGCCACGTTGAGGTTGTTGCCGTAGCCGGTGTCCACGTCGGCGACGACGGGGATGTCGACCGCCTTCTGCATGTTGGCCGCGGCGGCGAGGTACTCGGTCATGGTCAGGACGCTGGCGTCGGGCAGGCAGCGGGAGGCGGAGACCTCCAGGCTCGACGCCCATACCGCCTGGAAGCCGGCCTGCTGGGCGAGCGTGGAGCCGAGGGCGTCGTGGGCACCGGCGGCGCGGACGAGTTCGCCACGGGCCATCAGTTCGCGGAACGACGTACGATGAGCGGGCAACGCTACTCCTTCTGGGCATGCCGGGGACGCCGAAGGGCGCCGTGCGGTCCCGGCGGGCAGGGAAGTACCGCGCGGCGCGCACAGCGCGGCCGGGCGGGAAAGGCTCGTGCGGGGTGATCCGGTGGGTCAGGAGTCCTGGGCGGCGATCCAGGTGCGCAGCATCAGCCGCTGGTGACCGCCGTCGAGGTCGCGGAACTCCACCCTGCCGTGCAGGGTCCACCGGTTGTCGATGAAGATCATCTCGCCCTCCTGGAGCCGGCCCTGGGACCGCAGCTCGGGCGAGTCGAGCAGGGCATCCAGCGTGTCGAGCGCGTGGACCTGCTCGGGCGTCAGCGGCTGGATTCCGGGCTGACGGTGGCCGATGTCGATGTACTCCCGCAGGTAGTGCACGCGGTCGCTGCCGTTACGGGAGTCCAGGACCGGCCGGAGGACCGTCCGCGGGACGCCGGGAGTGTCGTCCCGGGTGTCGAAGTGGACGGGGGTGCGCAGGGTTTCGAGGACGTCGGGCCGCGACGCGAGCCGCTCGACGATGTCGGCCAGCCGGACGAGTACGAGGTCGCCTCCGACGGCGGCCTGGTGGACGCAGCTGAGGGCGAAGTAGTCGGGTACCGGACCGGGGCGGTGGGGGGAGTCGGTGTGCAGGTTCCCGCCGGTCCGGGAGTCGGAGTAGCGGCCGGTCGATCCCTCGCCCAACTCCACGCCACGGTAGCGGACTTCGCGCAGCAGGGTGCCGGCGCCGTCCTGCGGTAGCAGCTCGCCCAGGGCCGCGGAGGCGGCGAGGGCGAAGGCGCGGTGGCCTTCGAGGTCGAGATGCCCCAGTCCGGTGAGCACGAAGTAGCCGGGGTCACCGTCCAGACAGCGTTCGGCGTGCGGCCGCAGTTCGGCGGCGAGTACGTCGTGGGGGGCGTCCCGGGTCAGTTCCGGCGGGACGGGAAAGCTGACCGCGTCGAACACGTTGTGCCTTGCCATGAAACGTCCTTCAAAGAACTCGACCGGACATCGCTTTCGGAGAGTCGATGCCCAGGAGGTGGAGGCAGGTCGGTGCGATGTCGCGGAGGTCGCCGGACCGGGCCGGTTCGCGGCCGGCCCCCAGCACCCACAGGGGTACACGGTTGGTCGTGTGCCGCGTGTGGGGCGTGGCGCCGTCCTCCTCGCGCATGCGCTCCGCGTTGCCATGATCTGCGGTGATCACCATGAACACGCCGTGCTCGCGCGCGGCGGCCGCAAGCTCGGCCACGCACCCGTCGACGGTCTCGGCGGCCCGGCGTACGGCGTCGTAGTTGCCGGTGTGTCCCACGGTGTCGACATTGGCGAGGTTGGCGACCATCAACTGGGCTTCGCCCGTGCTGATTTCAGCCAGCAGCTCATCGGTGATACTGCGGGCCGACATCTCCGGGGCCTGGTCGAACGAGGGAACGTCGGTCCGGCTCTCCACAAGGACGTGCCGCTCACCCGGTTCAAGGTCCTGGGTGTAGCCGTTGAGGAGATACGTGACGTGCCCGAACTTCTCCCGTTCGGCCACGTGCAGCTGCTTCAGACCAGCAGCGGCAACCGCCTGCGCCAGCGTACCCTCCAGTCGGCCCGGATCGAACACCACCGGTACCGCGATGTCGTCACTGTACTTCGTCATGGTGGTGAGGGAGTGACCGGATCCTGCCAGCACGACGGCGAGTTGACGCAGGCCGTCAGGGCGGAAGTTGGTCATGACGATCTCGTCGCCGGGCGCGATCCTGGGCGCGTCGAGCACGACGGGCAGCAGGTTCTCGTCGGTCGCCCCGCCGTCGTACTGCTCCCGCACGGCGGCACGCCAGTCCGGCACGGGTGCGGGCCCGTCCCCGGTCAGCGCGGCGACGACCGCCGCGGTTCTCTCGGTGCGCCCAGAGCGGTCCATGGCGAAGGACCGCCCGACGACCGTGGCCAGCCGGGCGCCGCGTTTCACCAGACCTGACACATCTTCAATCACACTGCGAGCAGGAACATCCCGCCCGTCGCTGACGGCGTGGACGTAGGTGCGGTCCGACCAGCCGAACTCCTCGGCCAGGTCCAGCACGGCCGCGATGTGATCGACGTGGCCGTGCGCGCCGCCGGTCGAGGCGATGCCGATGACGTGCACCGCGGATCTCGACCCGATCGCTCTCTCGAAGACCGAGGCCAGCTCCGGTCTGCTGCGGAATCCGTCGCCCGCGATGGTCCGGTCGATCACGACGGCCGCCTGCGGGATGGTTCTCCCCGCACCGATCGTGAGGTGCCCCACCTCGGAGTTGCCCACCTGACCGGCCGGCAGGCCGACCACTTCCCCCGACGCCTCGAGCAGGGCCGGAGGGGATTGCTCGGCCAGTGCCGAGATAAAAGGAATATGAGCTTCCAACAGCGGATTATGGGGGCCCTCTGGGGCCCATCCAAAACCGTCCAGCACCAGCAAAAGAACGCGCGGATTCGCGCCATCCATGCACTGCCCCCGTATGTCGATCTGAACCGTTGGTGCGGTTCCAGCAAGATCTCCAGCCAAGCCTGCGTGATTGATCGCCGGACGTCAAGGAGGTTAATTCCATGTTCACCGCGGGGGGAAATTTCCACCCACACCCATAAATTACCCCATTTTCCGGCGGGGTCGGTGAAATCGAAAGGAAGCAGGGAGCAGTTGACGGCCAAACCAGACACTGCTTAAATCTGCCACTGATCATCTTGGTGGCCGTGCGGCTGGACTTCCGATCCCCGGCTGCTTTTCCCTCGTCGCCACAGTGCACCCCTTCGGGCCCGCCTCCGTTGCGAAATCCCGGTGCCGTCAATTCCCTTCAGGGCGATTCACCCCGAGCGGTCGCCCGCGATTGACGCGCACCTCCCTCATGCCCCGCGTACTGCTCTAGGAGCTTCCTTGACCGCGCAGTTGAACCACAGTGACGGACCTCACGGCGCGCCCGTCGCCAGGCACCTCGTCTTCGTCGACGCCGCGCACCAGTACTCGATGGCGGCCACGCCCGGCGCGCCGGTCCTGGTGGCCGAGCTCGCCCCCGAGAAGGGCGGCGGACCTGCTGCGATGGAGTTCCTCCGCAGGGAGGACACGGCCACCAGAACGGTCACCGTGCTGACCGGGGCGGGCGCGGAGCTGACCCTCGCACCGCCGACCGAGCCGCTCGCCTCCTGGGCGGCAACCGCGTTCACGGCAGAGTTCGAGGAGTATCTGCGGGCGACCGGAATACCGGAGGCAAAGGATCCGGAAATTTCCGAGGCCGGCCTTTCGGCACTGGGCGCTCTCCTTGTTCTGCGTACGCACACCAGGCCCGAGGAGTCGTACACGGAAGTCCTCGTGTGTGCACGCGTCCGCAGCATCGGCACGCTCTTCACAAGAGTGACACAATTCGCGCACGCGGCGAGCACGGGTATCGCCGAACTCACACACCGCGCACTCGCCGCCGCCGATTGCCTGCAGGATTACGTGCGCATCGAGAACACCGCGTACCTCAACCCCGAATCAGGTATCGAGATCGAGCAGAAGCTGAACCTGCTCGACGAGGTGTCCATCTGGGACCTGAGCAAGCGGGTATGGGGCGCGGTCGACCGCGGCGAGTTCCCCGGATTCATCACCGATCCCGGCTACGAACTCACCCGCTGGCACTTCGTCCAGCACAACTTCGAGGTGCTGGCACCGGCCGGTGAAATCGGTCACATAGCGTTCCAGGCGAACCCGGACAGCCGTTACCAGCTCAAGATCAAGAAGTTCCCCGCGGACGCGCTGCGCCGCGAGGAGTCCTTCGTGAAGGGCGTGGAGGTCGAGGACGGCGACTTCGAGGGGTACCTGGCGCGCACGTACCCGGGCCTGACGGTGCGCCAGCTGCCAAGCTTCCGCCGTACCCGGTTCGACGTCAACGTCCAGTCCCTCGCCACCGGTCACTGCTTCGGCATCGAGACGGACGAGGTCACCGTCCCGGACCACGCCGGCCGCAAGCTGAAGCAGGTCGAGATGGAGTACCTGGAGACCCGCCGCCACGCCGGCATGGACGCGACGACCATCGACGCCGACATGGACCGGCTCACCTCCCTCGTCGAGCGGTACCTCGCCGACCAGGGCATCACCACCGAGCGCACCTTCTACTCCAAGCTCTCCTTCCTGCGCGACTGCCTGGAGGGTCCTGCCGCGGAGGCCGCCAGGGCCTGACCCAACGTGCCGGGCCCGGCGGGCCCGGCGCCATCCCGGCCCTCCCGGTCCCGGCCCGCCCGGTCCCGACGCGGCGCCGCGGTCCGGACGGCGGCTGGCGACACCCTCATCGCTACTCAACACCAGCAGAACCATAAGGACGGCCAGTGTGAAGACAAGTCGAAGGAGAGTCCGCTCCTTTCGCGACATCACTCACCACACCATCGACGTGCGACGCCCCGTCGTCACCCTGTTCAGCGGCGGCCTGGACAGCACCTACCTCCTGCACAGGCTGGTCCAGGCCGGAGCCACCGAGGTACATGCCGTGAGCGTGGGCCTGGGCAGCGACGAAGAGCCTGCCGAGATCCAGCAGATCGCCGACACCCTCGGGGTGCGCCTGCACGCGATCGACGCGCGGACGCGCTTCGTCGACGAGTTCGTCCGGCCCGCCATCGCCGCGCACGCCATCTACCTGGACACGCACCCGATCAGCTCCTCGCTGAGCCGCCCACTGATCGCCGAGACCGCGGTCGGCGTGGCCCGGGAACTGGGTGCCCCCCTCATCCTGCATACTGCCAACCGCTCGCAGAACACCCTGCAGCGCATCAACGGCGCGCTCGAACTCCTCGGCTTCGAAGGTGAGTTCGGCAGCCCGTACGACCTGGAACCGGTGAGCCGGGAGCAGAAGAAAAAGGAGCTCCAGTCCATCGGGCTGGACCAGATGGCCGAACGCTCCGTCAGCGGCGACTCCAACCTGTGGTGCCGTGAGTTCGAGTCCGGCGTGCTCGACGACCCCGAGGACCACGACGTCCCGGAGGAGTACTACCGCTGGACCGCGCGGCGCGACGCCCCCGTGTCGGCGGAGTACGTCGAGGTCGGCTTCCGTGCCGGCGTACCGGTGTCCGTGAACGGCCGCGAACTGCCCCTCATCGACATCATCGAGCAGCTGAACCGGACCGTGGGCGCCCACGGCCTCGGCCGCTACACCGGCCTGGAGCACCTGCCGGGCGGCGTGAAGGTCCTGGAGGTGCGCGAGATGCCTGCCGCCAGGCTGCTGCTCGCCTCCCGCCGCCACCTGGAAACCGCGGTGCTCGACTCCGAGACCCTCCGCGAGAAGCTCCACATCGAGCAGATTTGGGTGCGCGAGGCCCTGGAGGGCCGCTGGTTCGGCGAACTGCGGGCGGCCAGCGAGGCGTTCATCGGCCGGCTCAGCTCCGCCCTCACCGGCACGGTCACCTGGCGGCTCGCGGACGGGCGGCTCGCCACGAGCTCCATCGTCGCGGCGGACCCCCGGTACGTCCGCAGCAGGGAGGACTGGGAGGAAGTCTCCGTCAGGCAGGAGCTGTCGCACTGCGGCGGTAGCCCGGACGACCGGATCGGAATCGCGCAATGGTAGACGTCCAGCACACCACCAGCCTGACGGTGCCGGGCCCGGACCTCTCGGGCCGGCGCCTCGTGGTCATCGACTCCGACGTGCCCACCGCGCGTACCGCGCACGCGCTCGGCTGCCACACCGTGTTCGTCCAGCAGCCGGGCTCCCCTGTACCGGACCTGGTCGACGACCAGTCCGGCTACTACTCGGTCGACTTCACCGGTGAGCTGTTCCCGGGCTTCGTCACGGACGTACTGGCCCCGCTGGCCCCCACCGCGGTCGTCTCGCTCAGCGCAGCGGGGCTGGGGGCGGCCGCCCTGGCGGGCGCGCTCCTCGGCACCCCGGGCCTCCGGCCCGAGGTGCTCGCCGGGCTGGCCGGCGTGTCCCCCACCGCCACCGGGCCGGCCGGCCGCGAGGTGATCCTGCACGCCTTCTCCATGGACGGCGACCACCGGCTGCTGGCCGTGACACCGCGGCCCACCGCGTCCGCGGCGCAGGCCGAGCCGCCGCTAACCCCGCACGAGCAGGTCGCCGCCGCGGCGGCACTCGGCTCCCACCTCGACGGCGCCGGCCTGCTGAACGGGCCCTCCCGCACCCGCGCCCGGGTGTCCGGCGACGCGGTCCACGTGATCGCCACCCGCCCGTATCCCGGCAGCCCCGATGAGGCGGCGCTGGTGCGCCGCGCGACCGGGATCGACCTGACCCGCTGGGCCCTCGGCTGGCCCCTCGGCCTCCGGGAGGCCCACTGCACGGTGTCCGACCGGAGCCTGGAGACGAGCGCCTGATGACTCCCACCGCACTGTTCATCAACAAGCACCCGTACGCGCACTTCAACCGGGGCGGCACCTACATCCTGCCGACCGACGAGGTCGACATCCACCTGGTGACGCGCAACCAGTTCCACGGCGGCGTCGCGGGTCTCGCCGACCATCCGCTCGCCCACGTGTCGCTGTGTGACGCGGAGGAGGAGGACCGCTGGCGGGCGATCTGCGAATGGACGCTGCGCAACCACCGCATCGACCGCGTCATCGCCGTGCACGAGCGGGCCGTCCTGCTGGCCGCCGAGCTGCGGACCAAGTTCTCCCTGCCGGGCATGGGCCACGCCACCGCCACCCGCTTCCGCGACAAGGTGGTCATGAAGGAGGCGGTCCGCGCCTGCGGGGCGGCGAAGGTGCCCGGGTTCTCCGCCCTCGACAGCGCCGCGGACCTGGAGAACGTCGACTGGAGCACCGGGCGGAAGGTCATCAAGAGCCGCCTGGGGCTGGCCGCCAAGGACCTCTACATGGTCGACACGCTGGAGGAGGCCCGTACGCTGGTGGCCGGCCTGGACCTGTCCGGGTCCCACTACGAGATCGAGGACTTCGTCACCGGCCAGATCTACCACTGCGACTCGGTCGTCAAGGACGGCGAGATCCTCTTCACCAGCGTCGGGAAGTACCTCGCGGATCCGGCAGGCTACTCGCCCGGCGGCATTTTCGGCACCGTACTCGTCCGCGAGGGCGAGCTGCAGCAGCGCATCAACGAGCTCAACACGGCCGTCCTCAGGGGCCTGGGCCTCCAGGACGGCACCGCCCACCTGGAGCTGTTCCACACCCCCGCCGACGAACTCGTCTTCTGCGAGGTCGCGGGCCGGCCGCCGGGCGGCATCATCCCGCCGGTGATCCAGTGGCAGTACGGGTTCAACATCGTCGAGACCCAGATCAGACTGGACACCGGTCTCGACATCTCCCTGGGCCCCGCCCCGGCCTCCGAGACCGGCGGGACCTGCGGATTCATCGCCTTCTACCCGGGCGGCAGCGACGAACTCGGCGTCGACCCAGCCGAGTTCGCGGACCTGGGCATCGTGGAGCACATCGGCCACCGGGGGGCGGGGAACGGACGCGGCGGCGTCCGCCACTCCACCGACTTCCTCGACGCCTATGTGGTCAAGGCCCCCGACGACGCGGAGCTCCTGCGTCGCATCGCGCGCGTCGAGGAGACCTACCGCCGCTGAGGCGGTACGGGACTCCCCCAGCGCAGTGCCAGCACGATCCCTCTCTGGACGAAAGACGAGCAATGACCGACTTTGATTTCCTCGGCATCGGTGTGGGCCCGGCGAACTTGAGCCTCGCCGCGCTGGCCGCCCCCGTGACCGAGCTGACCGCCGAGTTCCTCGAGGCGAAGCCGGAGTTCCGGTGGCACCCCGGGCTCATGCTCCCCGACTCCCAGCTCACCGTGACCTTCTTCCGGGACCTGGTCACGCTGGTCGATCCGACGAGCCGGTTCTCGTTCCTGAACTTCCTCGTGCAGGACGGGCGGGCGTTCCGGTTCCTGGAGGCCAACGGCCTCGGCTGCTCGCGCCGCGAGTTCGAGCAGTACTTCCAGTGGGCCGCGGCGCAGCTGCCGTCCGTCCGCTTCGGCACCCCCGTGGAGTCGGTGACCCTGTCCGGTGAGGGCTTCGAGGTCACCTCGCCGGGCGGTGATGTCCGTACGACCCGTACCCTCGTCCTGGGTTCGGGATCCGAACCCCACCTGCCGGACTTCGCCAAGCCGTTCGCGAGCGACTCGGTCCTGCACAGCAGCAAGCTGACCGCGGTCCGCCCCGAGTGGAAGGGCCGCCGGGTCCTGGTCGTGGGCGCGGGCCAGAGCGGCGCCGAGGTCGTCAGCCACCTGCTCTCCGACGAGAACGCGCTGCCGTCCTCCCTCACCTGGACGTCGGGCCGGATCGGCTTCCAGCCCCTGGACGACTCCCCGTTCACCAACGAGTGGTTCGCGGCGCCCTTCGTCGACTACTTCAACGGCCTCTCCGACCGGCGCCGTGCCGAGATCCTGCGCGAGCAGAAGGACGCGGGCGGCGACGGGATCACCGACGAGCTCCTCACGTCGGTCTACCGCCGTCTGTACCACCTCGACATGGTGCTGGACTCGCAGATGCGGCACTGCCTCCTGCCGTCGCGCCGGGCCGTCGGCCTGGAGCGGGACGGCTCCCACTACGTCGCGGAGCTGCTCGACGTCAACCACGACTCGGTGCAGAGGCTCCCGGTCGACCTGGTGATCTTCTGCACCGGGTACCGGCGGGGCATCCCGGAGTACCTCAAGCCGCTGCACGACCGGCTGCGGCTCGTCGACGGCGACTTCGCCATCCGCCCGGACTACACCATCGACTTCGACGGCCCCGAGGACCTGAAGATCTACATCCAGGGCCTCGCGGAGCGCACACACGGAATCGCCGACAGCCTGCTCAGCCTGGCGTCGTGGCGCAGCGCCCGCATCCTGAACTCGATTGCCGGCTGCGAGATTCACCGCGTCGACAACACCACGACCACGGTGGCCTGGCAGTAATTTTCGGCTCCGGTGTCCCGCCCGGGCAGTGCGCCGATCCGGCCGCCTGCCCGGCCAGGGGAGCCACCCATGCGTCGAGCCGGACGACCAATCCAACGAGGGGATCATGACCACCAGCAACGCGGCAGTCAAGCCTTTGTTCGAGCGGACAAGAGTCTCGCAGACCGACGAGACGGTCTTCGTCCTGAAACTGGTGGTCGCGGGGGCCATCGGTGTCTTCGGCGGATTCCTGACCCTGACCTGCGGGTGGCTCGGCACATCCGTCGGCGTGTTCCTGCTCGCGGCGATCTACACGCACATGGTCGAGCTCCAGCACCAGTGCCTGCACCATTCGTCGTTCCGGCGCAGCGGCTTGCACCGGCCGGTCGGCATCGCGCTGGGGCTGCCCCTGCTGACCGCCTACAGCCACTACCGCGTCCAGCACCTCCAGCACCACAAGTACCTGGGCACGCCGCACGATTCGGAGTTCTTCGGCTTCGACACGCGCAAGCCGCTGACGTGGGGCGCCCTACTGCGCAGCACGCTGAGCCCAAAGCGCCTGTTCCAGGTCGCCGTCGACGTCGTCAAGAGCTGCGCGGGCACGTGGACCTACACCCGCGGCAAGATCGGCGACCGCCCGAGGAAGCAGATCATCGCGGAGTACCGCCTCTTCGCCCTGGCCATCGCGGCCGCCGTGGCCCTCGGCTTCGCCGGCTACGGCCGCGCGGTACTCGTCCTGTGGACGATACCCCTCCTCATATCGATCCCGATCCACTTCCTGCTGGAACTGCCGGAGCACGTGCTGTGCGACACCAGCAGCACGGACGTTCTGCGCAACACCCGTACGATCAGCGGCAGTTGGTTCAGCCAGTGGTACACCAACGGCAACAACTTCCACGTCGAGCACCACGCCGCCATGGTCGTACCCATCAACCGCCTCGCCGAACGCCACCCCTTGGCCCGCGAACTGGCCACCCACACCGAGCAGAGCTACGTGGCCTTTTACCTGAAGGTGGCCCGCGAGGCCCACCGCAACACCCGCCACCGCACGGCCTGACAGCCACCCCCCACCCCACCCTTCGGGCCCGGTACGCCCCCGTCCTCCGCGACGGGGCCGGCGCCACCGGGTCCGAAGGCATGCCCCGACCCGGTCGTCCGAGCGGATCCGCCGTTCGCAACCCGGCGGGCGCGCGGACGCCGCCGGGTGCACCAGCCGGGTCGGCGAATCCGTCGAGGTCCGGATGAAGGCGTAGGCCGGCCACGCGGCCAGGGACGATGCGCAACGGTTCAGACACCGCCCGTGGATGCTGTCGTACGCGCGCCGGCTGGCCCTCCGGGCGCGGAACGGCTCTCCGGTCGCGTAGACGTGTTCGATCTTCCCGAAGAGGTCGCTGGCGGAGGCCGCCATGGGGTACGCCTCGAGCAGAAGCGCCCCGCTGACGGAGCTGCCCGGCCGGCCCGCAGGATCGAGGAAGCGGCTGTTGGCGTGGCGGATGCGGAAGTCGGTGAGATGCCCGTCGGCGTCGAGGTGCGGGACGAGAACGAGTGCCGGATCGTGCAGTCCTTCGGTCAGCTCCACGAGCTCGAGGATGCCGTCGGGCTCCCGGGCCGCCGGGAGGCCGACGGCATTGGACGGGGCGGTCTCCAGCGTTTCGGCGCACAGCTCCGCCAGAGCGTCGAGCTGCCGTTCGACGGCGGGCGCGTTGTCCGGAAGGGACTGGGGCCAGCAGATCTCCAGTACGCCGTGGATTCTGCCCCCGGTCCCCGCCGGCAGGGCGACTCGGCCTCCTGCCGGCGTCCGGTGGTGGCCGATGGACCGGTAGGAACAGTGGTCGTGCGACAAAATACGAGGCAGCGTACTACTTCGGCGCCGCCGCACCGCCGCGGTGAAGACTCGTTCGGGTGGCCACTTAGCCGTCCAGGCCCGATCCACCGGAGGCCGACGGAAGGACGCCCCCGGCGCCGAACCGCTCAGAGGCTCTGCTCGCCGGTCAACGTCTCCCCGACAGCATTTTAGGCTTGCCCTCTCAGGTCGGGTCGTGCGGCCGGTTCCGTCCTGATCATCCGCCCGCATGGCCGCACGGAACCGTGGTGAAGAGCGGGCGCGTGTTTGACGGCATGACGGGTAGGCGCGAGCTGGGAGCAGGGGCGAGGTCATTGGGATCCCGTGCCGAGGCGGTGGCAATGCGGCGCTCGGACGCACACCTGGTGCACGCCGGCTACAGCCTGGGCGGAGACATCGGCTGCATCGCCGAGCCTGTCACCACGCCGCCGCCTTCCTCGACCACGCCGGCACCGCCCACAACCTGTCTGTTTCCCCACGTGTGCGGGACCTCACCCAACTGGTCGTCAGCGAACTGGTGACCAGCGCCTGCAAGTACGCCCCCGGCCCAGCGTGATGGAGCTGCGCATCACCACTCGTGCGGTGGAAGTCGCCGTGTGGGACAGCGATCCCACCGTTCCCACCGCCCGTGCAACCAATCCGGAGAGGATCGACCAGCATGGACTGGAGCTCGTCAAGGTGGTGACGCAGGACCTTTCCATCCAGCAGTTACCGGTGGGCAAGCGCGTCACGGCGTCCCTGCCCCTGCTCGACCCACCAGGCGCCCGGGCCACCCCACGCGGCAGCGACTGACCACACGGCGCAACCGGACGACTCTGAGTCAACGGCTGGGTCCCCCGTCATGGGCACATGGGGAAGGCCGGGCCGGCGCCACGCGCGCGCTGCTGTCGTACGCCCCGGGCAGCGGGAGTGGCCCCGGGCCGATGGGCCGGTGGAGTGGAAGGCTCCCCGACCGGTCTCACGCCGGGCAGAGATCAACGCATCCGTGCACGGGCTGCGCCAGAAGTACCGGTGTGCGGGTGAGCGCGAGCGTGAAGGGGTTGCGGATGCTTGAGGTGCAGCCAGCGATGACAGAATCGGGGTGCGTGGTGGAACCACGCACGGCTCTCGACGCCGCCGAGGCAGTCGGGACGGTGCTCGAGCAGCACCTCGAGACGGCGATGGGCCGCGCGCGGGACACGGACCCGCTGTTCGCCCGGGACGTGGCGGGGCACGTGAGCGGGTTCGTCAGGCGGGGCGGGAAGCGGCTGCGAACGGCGTTCACCTGGTGCGGCTGGCGAGCCGCTGGCGGCTCGGGTGACGCTTCGGAGGTCCTGCGCACGGGAGCCGCACTCGAACTCCTTCAGGCGTGCGCTCTCATACATGACGACCTGATGGACGGGTCGTCCCTGCGCCGGGGTGAGCCGGCGACGCATGTCGCCTTCGCCCGGCTGCACCGGGCGGAGCGGATGACCGGACCACCGAAGTCGTTCGCGGCCTCGGCGGCGGTGCTCGCCGGGGACCTGGCACTGGCATGGGCGGACGATCTGCTGACCGAGCTGGCACTCGACTCACCACACGGTCGTCAGATCCTTCTCGAGTGGCGGGCGATGCGCAGTGAAATGGTCGCCGGCCAATACCGCGACATCCACGCGCAGGCGGCAGGCACATCGTCGGATGTCGAGCACGCCCTGACCATCGCCACGCTCAAGAGCGCCCTCTACACCGTCGAGCGTCCCATGGCCCTGGGCGCCGCACTGGCCGCCGCTGACCAGTTCACTTTGCGCGCGTTGCGCTCGGCCGGCCGGTGCGCGGGGCTGGCCTTTCAACTTCGCGACGACCTGCTCGGCGCCTTCGGAGACCCGGCGCTCACGGGCAAGCCCGCCCTCGACGACCTGCGCATGGGCAAGCTCACCTACCTGCTCGCCGTCGCGCTGAGGCTCGCCGAGGCGACCGAGGACGAGGAGGCCACCGCCGTGCTCACCCCGAGCGGGGCTCACCGGACGGAAGACACCGTGGAACGGATGCGGGTGGCGCTGGAGCGGACCGGAGCCCGTGCCGCCGTGGAGTCGCGGATCGCGGAACTGACCGCCACGAGTGTGTGCCACTTCGCGACGGCCTGTGCAGAACGGGAGGTACGACGAGACTTCGCCACGCTGGTCGAACGAGCCTCGGGCGTCCCCCTGGACCCCACCGGGGAGGGCGTGTGAGAACGGTGGCGGGTCCCACCGACCATGTGGTCGTCGTGGGCGCCGGACTGTCCGGCCTGGCCTGCGCCCTTCACCTGCTCGGCGCCGGTCGCCGGGTAACGGTCGTTGAACGGGATGCCGGGCCTGGGGGCCGGGCAGGACGTATCCAGGCCGGCGGCTATCACCTGGACACCGGCCCCACGGTGCTGACGATGCCGCATCTCGCCGACGAGGCGTTCGCGGCGGTCGGTGACAGCCTCGACCGCCACGTCGAACTGGTGGCCCTGCACCCGGCGTACCGGGCCTGCTTCGCGGACGGGACGTCCCTTGATGTTCACACCGACGGCGAGGCAATGGAGGCCGAGGTCCGGCGGTTCGCCGGCCCCTCGGAGGCCGCGGGCTACCGCAGGCTCCGGGGGTGGCTGGAGCGGCTCCATCGGGCGCAGATGCGGCGCTTCATCGACACGAACTTCGACTCCCCATTCGGGCTCCTGCACAAAGACCTTGCACGGCTCGCTGCGCTTGGCGGCTTCGGACGCCTGGACCGCCGGATCGGCCGCTTCCTCACCGACACCCGGCTGCAGCGTGTCTTCTCCTTCCAGTCGCTCTATGCCGGTGTGGCACCGGCCCGGGCTCTCGCGGCCTACGCGGTGATCGCCTACATGGACACCGTGGCCGGTGTCTGGTTCCCGCGGGGAGGGATGTACGCGCTGCCCCGCGCCATGGCCGACGCCGCGGCCCGGGCGGGCGCGGACCTGAGGTGGGCAGCCGAGGCGGCCAGTCTGGAACGGTCGGCCGGCCGGGTACGCGCCGTACGCCTGGCATCGGGTGAACGCGTTCCCTGCGATGCCGTCGTGCTGAGCTGTGAACTGCCTGCCGCCCACGCACTGCTGGGACGTGCGCCCCGACGGCCTCTGCGGCTGCGGCACTCCCCCTCCGCTGTCGTCCTCCACGCCGGGACTGACCGCACCTGGCCAGGGCTCGCCCATCACACGCTCTCCTTCGGTGCCGCATGGGAGCGCACCTTCGATGAACTCACCCGAACAGGGTCGTTGATGAGCGACCCCTCGCTGCTGATCACCCGGCCGACCACGCACGATCCCGCCCTGGCGCCGCCCGGCAGACACCTCCACTACGTCCTGGCCCCCTGCCCCAACACGGCTGTCGGCCCCTCAGCACCCGCCTGGCGGAACCTGGGCACACGCTACCGGGACAGCCTGGTCGCCGAGTTGGAACGCCGAGGTCTCGACGGATTCGCGGACAGCGTCCGGGAAGAACTCCTGGTGACCCCGCTCGATTGGACCGCACAGGGCCATGCGGCGGGCAGTCCGTTCTCGGTATCCCACACCTTCGCCCAGACGGGTCCGTTCCGTCCGCGCAACCTCGTGCGCGGGCTGGACAACGCGGTACTGGCCGGCTGCGGGACCACGCCCGGTGTCGGCGTCCCGACCGTGCTCATCAGCGGCAAGCTCGCCGCCGCGCGCATCACCGGAGGCCCGCAGGGCCCTGCCCCCCGATGCGGCCTGCCCCAGCCGCCGGCCGTCCCGCTCACCCCGACCGTGGCAGGTACCGATGACCCGTCGTGAACTGGACGCCGCCGGGATCACCGATCCCGCCCTGCGCGCCGCCTACACCCAGTGTCGGCGGCTCAACGCCCGTCACGGAAAAACCTACTTCCTGGCCACTCGTCTGCTGCCGCCGGAACGCCGCTCGGCAGTCCACGCGCTGTATGGCTTCGCGCGCCGGGCGGACGACATCGTGGACGACCTCGGCGGGCACCGGACACCCGACGAGCGCGACCGGCTGCTGCAGAGCCTCGAGAACGACCTCGCGCACGGGCTTCGCACCGGCGAGGGGGAGGAACCCGTGGTGCGAGCCTTGGCTGACACGGCCGAGCGATACGCCATCGAGCCCGCGCTGTTCACCGACTTTCTGGGATCGATGCGTGCCGACCTGACCGTGACGGACTATCCGACCTACGCCGATCTGCGGACCTACATGCACGGCTCGGCCGCGGTGATCGGCCTTCAGATGCTGCCTGTGCTCGGCACGGTCGTGCCTCGCGAGACGGCCGCGCCGCACGCCGCGGCCCTGGGAGTGGCGTTCCAGCTCACCAACTTCCTGCGGGACGTGGGTGAGGATCTGGACCGGGGCCGCGTGTACCTGCCCGGGGATCTGCTCGCCGCTCATGGTGTGGACCGGCCGCTGTTGGAGTGGTGCCGGCGCACAGGACACCCTGATTCGCGAATCCGCGGAGCGCTCGTCGCCGCCGAAGCCATGACGAGGAACGTGTACCGGGAGGCGGAGCCCGGAATCGACATGCTGGAACCCCGGGTACGCCCCTGCATCCGCGCCGCGTTCACCTTGTACGGCGGGATCCTCGACGCGATCGCGGACCGCGGCTACACCGTGCTGCACCAACGTGCTGTGGTGTCATGCCGACGGCGTGTGGCGACGGCCGCGGCGGGGGTGGCGCGCGTGGTGGGGGCGCGGTTGCGCGCCCGCGTCGCCGTTACGGCACCCGTGGCAGACGGCGCGGCGCTTCAGTGGAAGGGGCCGGGGCAGTGAGCGGTGGGACGGACGGGGCCCGTTGGCGACCGCCGTTGCGGCGGCGGCGCGGACCCGACTGGGCGTCGCAGGAGCCGACCTGGCGGAAGGCTCGTCCCACGCTGATCGCCGGCGCGCTCAAACGCGCCTCGGCGCGCCCCTCGGGCAACTGGTTCGTCGTCGGTGCGTCCCGGGACATGCGTGCCGGCGATCGTCCGTACGGTAGGACGGTGAGCGGTGTCGAGCTCGTGCTGTGGCGCTCGGACACCGGTGGACTGCACGCGGGTCCCGGCGCCTGCCCTCATCTCGGTGCCCCGCTGCGCGACAGCCGCGTGGTGTGCGGCACCCTGGTGTGCCACTGGCACGGACTGGTGCTCGACGGCAGCACCTTCGCGGGGTGGGAGGCCTACCCCGTGCACGACGACGGGGTACTCGTGTGGGTGCGACTGGACGCGGTCGGCGGCGAGGAGCCGTCCCCGTGCCCCGTGGTACCCGAGCGCCCTGCGGCGGGCAGCGGGGTGGCTGCCGTGTTCACCACGGTGGGGCGGTGCGAACCGCAGGACGTGGTGGCCAACCGTCTCGACCCGTGGCACGGCTCGTGGTTCCACCCCTATTCTTTCGTGGACCTGTCCGTGGTCCGGGAGCCGGAGGTCCACGGAGACGACGCCTTCGTCGTCGATGTCTGCTTCCGTGTGACGAAGCGTCTGGTGGTGCCGGTGCGGGCCGAGTTCACCTCGCCGGGGCCGCGTACGGTCGTGATGCGCATCACCGATGGAGAAGGGGCGTCGTCGGTGGTGGAGACCCACGCCACGCCACTGACGGCTGAGGCCGTTGATCGGCCGCGTACCGCTGTCGTCGAGGCGGTCGTCGCTGCCTCGGACCGGCGCGGCTTCCGCATGGCCAGGTCCGCCGCCCCGGTGCTGCGTCCGCTGATGCGCCGCGCGGCAGGGCGCCTGTGGCGCGACGACCTGGCTTACGCCGAGCGGCGCTGGAGGCTGCGCAGCACAGGGCGATTCCCGGGATGACGGCGGGGGCGAGCTGGGCGGCTCACCTCGTCCACCACGATCCAGGTTGCGCGCCTCGAGGGGTCAGCCATGCTCGGGCCGGAGAGGTGCCCACCGAACCGGAGCCGCGCTCATGTTGGCTCCCGCACTGCGGCCGATGCTGTTCTCGCCTGCCGGTGCCGCCGGGCGCCCCGCGAGCCGAGCGCGGTAGGCGCCCGCCTCGGGAGGAGTCGGTACGCTCGCACCACCGCGTAGTTGTCCGTCCTGGTGACGTGTACGAGCTGTGCGCGGAGGCTGGTCGGGCAGCGGGTGTGCAGGCGGCCGCCTTGAGGGACCGGTCCCCTGACGGGTTTGACGGCGATCGCAGCCGCAGCCCCGTCAGTACACGCAGCGCGAGGACCGGCCGGGCACGGCGGCAAGGCTGTCGGGCCGAAACGGCCGGGGTTCAGGAGCGGCCTCCAGCGAGGGCGCCAAGCGCGCGCAGGGCTGGGGAGCGGCCCCTGCGCGGGACCGTCCAGAGCACCTGGCCCCGGACGCCCCAGGTGGCGAGCAGCGCGTTGGCCGCGAGAAAGCCCGTGGTGGCGGCGCGCTCCATCAGTGCCACGGGGAGTTCGCAGCGGATCGCGTCACCGGCCAGTGTCAGCCGGGGGTGGGGCGTGCGCACGGTGGGACGCCGGTGGTGCGAACCGACGAGGAAGAGCGGGCAGTCCGAGCGCCACTCGTGTCGGGAGTCGATGATGCGCGCCTCTCGTGTTTCCGGATACACCCGGTGCAGCCGGTCGACGAGGGTGCTCCGCAGGTGATCCGGTCGAGCGTCGGCGGCGGCGTAGGCGTGCAGCTCGACCACCGAACCTCCCTTCCTGGCGGCCCAACGGGCGGCCTCACCCTCGTAGCGTTCCAGGACGGTGACGTTGTCCAGGCCGTCGTACCCGCTGGTGCCCAGGAACCCGGGCCGGTCTGAGCGGACCGGCCGGTCGAGCCAGAGTCGTGAGACGAGAAACGGCGGCGCGATACGCAGCGCGGCGATGTCGTCGCGCCAGGAGGCGGTGCCGAGGCCGGGTGAGTCGGCGACGACCTGGCGCAGTCCAGCCGTGTCGAGGGCGAGTACCGCCGCGTCGTGCCGGTGGACACCGGTGTCGGTACGCAGCTCGACCCGTCCACCGGCGAGCAGGCGGATGGCCTGCGCGGATGTGCCGGTACGGACGACTGCTCCGTGGCGCTGGAGGTATTCGCCGAGCGGCTCCCACAGGGCTTGCGGGAAGGGTTCGTTCGGGACGTCGAACAGCAGACCCTCGGCAGAACCGAGGAAGTAGATGTGGAACATCAGCAGCAGTTCCGCGGCCGACAGTTCGCGCGGGTCGGCGAAGAAGCTCCGGGAGAAGATCTCGAACGCCAGATGGTGGGCTGCCTCGGGAAAGCGGATGCGTTCCAGGAATCGGGTCGCGCTGATCCGGTCGAAGCGCTGGTAGACCTCGGGCACCCGGACGTCAAGGAGTGGCAGTGCCGCCCGGGCGTTCATGGCTGCCAGGTCGCGCCAGTCGAAGGTCGGGCTCAGCGCGACGAATCCCAGAACGCTGAAGGGTGGGGTTCGCGGGACGCGGGCGAAACTGTCCGTCAGGCCGCCGCTGTGCAGCAGCGGGTAGTCGGGCAGCGGTGTGAGTCTGCTCAGATCGGGGTCGGTCCGCCGCAGCAGGCCGCGCAGGTTGTAGTACTGCCGGAAGAAGGCGTGGAAGCCCCGGCTCATCGTCGCTTCGGATCCGTCGGCCAGACGGATGCACCAGCCTGCGAGGCGGCCGCCGAGTGACTGCTGCCGCTCGTACACGCTCACATGGGCGCCGCGTTCGACGAGCAGGGTGGCTGCCGCGAGTCCGGCGATGCCGCCGCCGATCACGGCGACGGACGGTGCGTTGCCCTGCTCGAACCTGGGACGCCCGGGTCGGGGCATCAGAATCTCCGCCTTGCGGTCGCGGCCGCGTCGGGCGGTGGTGCGCACACAGCCGCTCACGAGGTGCGCTCCCCCGTCGCCATGGAGCCGCTGCGTGCGAGGAAGGTGTGCACGATGCCGGTCTGCCAGCCGGCGACGGGGACGGTGCGCACGTGCGTGAAGCCCGTGCGCTTCAGTCGTTCGGCGAAGGCGGGAGCGGTATCGAAGGCCAGCACGCTGCGCCAGAGGTGGCGGTACAGGGCGCGATCGCCACTGAGGGTTCCGGCCGGAATGATCACCCCTTGGCACACGACCGTCCACAAGACGCGATGAACGGACGCGCCACTGAGGCTGTACTCGTGGACGGCGAGTCGGCCACCCGGCCGCAGCATTGCCCGGACGGCGGCGAGGACGCGGTCCCGATCGGTGACATTGCGCAAAAGGTAGGCGGCGAAGACGGCGTCGAAGACTCCTCGCCCTATCGTGGCGAGTTCCTCTGCCGTCAGGTGCACGAAGCGCACTTGCGGGGGCCAGGGTTTCGCCAGCGCCCGCGTCAGCATCCCCGCCGAGGCGTCGACGGCGGTGATACGGGCGCGGGGTGCCACCTTCAGCAGGGCCTGGGTGGAGGCGCCGGTACCGCAGCCCAGGTCGAGGAGGTGGAGTCCCTCCCCGTCGCCGGGCAGCCGGAGTCTGTGGGCCGAGCGGAACAGGTCGCCTCGATAGCCGGGGTTGAGCGCAGTAAGTCTGTCGTAGGTACGCGAGGCATGGTCGAAGGCGCATGCCAGTTCGTGGTCGCGCAGCAACGTCATGAAGGGCTCTTTGCGATTCGCGGGGCGGGACGGGAGCGACGGGGCAGGAATGGAAGCTCGACGGCGGTCCGGAGCATCGGGCCCACAGGGGTACGCAGTCCGATCTCCCAATCCTCCCAGGGGGAGGTGGCGCCATCGAGGAAGCGCAGCAGGCGCTCGGCGGGTGTACGGCGGAACAAGCCGGTGAAGAATTCGGGGCCGTCGATTCGTCCGGTATCCAGGGCCCGCAGCAGCACCGCGTCCATGGCGAGCGCCCGCCGTCCGTACGGCGGGGGAACGACGGCGCGTCCTTCGTGCAGTGCGGCGGCGATGGCCCTGCTCTGACGCTGCACGGCGGCAAAGGTGTATCCGGTGGCAGGGCGTGTGGCGCCACCTGCGGCGCCGATGCGGTGGACCGCCGCGCCGACTCGTCGGGGAAAGCGCGCGTCGGTCATGGCGATGACACCCTGCTCCGCCGCTTCCACGGTCAGTGGGCCGAGAGCCAGGACCTCGCGACTGTAGTGGGCGAGTGCCGCCTCGTACGCCTGGATGGTCAATGGTGCACGCGAGAACTCGGTGTACTCGACAAGCGCCCGGTCCGGTGCCAGCGGTAGGACGTAGCCGAAGGCGAGCCCGTGCCGCGGCTGCGGCAGCCGGAAGTCCATCAGGTCGGCGACCGCCTGGTCGAACCGGTCCGTGGCCGTGCGTACGAACCAGCCGCGGAAGTGCTGCAGCAGAAGCGTCCGGGCCGGAGGCAGCGCGCGAAGGGGCCGGGAGTCGAACACATGGCGTGCCCGTAGCGTCAGCGTCCTGCCGTCGGACGTCGTGCAGCGGACTTCCGCTCCGCCGACCACGTTTCGCACAGCGTCAGCCGTCGCACGCAGCATCCGGGACTGGGGAGATCGGGCCAGGTGGGAGTGCACCAGCCGCTCGAACCGCGTGGAGCGCAGCATGCGGTAGCTAAGCGGTGCCGGGTCGACGGTGACCTCGGCGCCGTCGGCGCCGTGTACGCGCAGCCGGGACCAGGACGCGGTGACTGCTTCGTCGAGGTCGCCGGTCCCCCGCTCCCAGTAGCACCAGGTCCGTTCCGGTGGCCGCAACGAGTCGTCTGGCGGCTCCACCACGGTGACGCCAGCCGTACCCGTCGTCGTCAGCCGATGGGCGAGGCTGAGTCCCGCTGCGCCGCCGCCCACGATGACCACATCGTCGCTGTCGAAATGGTGCGGGAGGCGGGGGCTCATCTGGTCCGCCGTTCGATGACGGGTGCTTCGTCCGGGGCTTTGTGGAGGAGTTCCGCGCCCTCGGCCAGGGCGTTGGCGACGGCCCTGACGCCTGCCCGCGGTTCGCCTCCGGAAGGAGACAGTGGGGCGGTGCCGACGACGGGTCTGTCGGTGAGATCTGTCTCCGGGTGCCCGGGCCGAATCCCCTGCACCCTGATGCCGCCGCCGAGCGCGGCAAGTACGAGGACGTTGACCGCCATGAAAGGCTTCGCGATCCCGTCACCGACCTCTTGTGCCCTTCCGAAGGCCACTGCGGCGCACGCGGCCACGATACGGGCGAAGCCGCCGAGTGCGGCGGAGCAGTCGTGGGAGACCCGGACGCAGGACCCGGCGTCATACGCCTGGAACAGGGCTGTCGAGTCCACCGGGTACGGTCGGGCCACTGTGCCCAGGGGTTCCCGGTTTCTTCCGGCGAGGGCGAGGCGGGCCTCCTGGCCAGCCGACTCGGCTGTGAGCACACTGCCGATAACACCGGTCGCATCAGCCACCTGCGCACATACGCCTTTCATTTCCATGTCTCACTCCGCGTCGCGGGGCAGGGCCCTGTGTCTCTGTGTCTCTGTGTCTCTGTGTCTTCGGCAATGGGATCGGCCTTGGATGCGGTCGGCTGAATCCGGCATATGGGCGGCCGCGCCTGGTGGGCCTCATCGGCGGGTCGGGTTCCGACGCGGGCGCACCTTGCATGGGTCCATGGCAACGGGAGCCTCCGCACTTCTTGGGGAATCCGCCAGCACGGCGGTCCACGCGCATGGGCACTGGCGCAATCGGGCATTTGCAGCAACGACGGTGATGTCTACAGCGCTGACGCGGATCTCGGTGGGCTGGCCGGTCTAGCCGCCGCCTTGCCGTCGACCGCCCACGTGGATGCCCCGGGGGTACGCCTGTTCCTCCACCACCCTCGCGGTCAACGTCGCCGCAGCTACGCCGAGGGCAGGTCACCAACACCGCCACGGTCTCCGGAGGCGCCGCGACCGGCACCAGCCCGCCACCGCGACCACCACCATCAGGCGGGCCGGGCCCACCCGCATCCCGCAGCCCAAGCCGCCGCAGCACGACCGTCCAGCCATGGCAAGCCGGAATGCCCGGATACGGCAAGCCGGGCCACGACCGCCCCCCACCACGGCCACTGCCCCGGACCCCGCTGACACCAGGACATACGCACCGGGGCCGACCACCCACCCTTGGACCGTCGGCGCCGGGGCATTGACCTATCAACCCCGGGCTGCTGCCGATCCGGGAGAACGCGAAGTCGGCACATGGGCGTTACGGTGCGCCTCAGCCTGCGTCCGCCTGGACCGTCCGTGCCTGAGCCTTGTTCAGGCGCGGACGATGGCAAAGGCCGGATCGTGGGTCTCGAAGACGGAGTTGCTCGCGGACCCCGGCCGCATGGCGGTGGAGGGGCCGGTGGCGGGACGCGGCAGGAGGTGGCAGGAGGTGGCGCAGGTTCCGTGCGCGCGGCCCGTACCGCCCCCGACCCTCAGCGCGTACCCCTCACTCGTCGTGAGACGCCGTCAGTTTCAGCCGGATCTAGCGAGGAACCCCGGGCGTTTACGCCCGGGAGGAATCGCTTCTCTGGACTGCTCTGACCCGGACGAGGTCCGGGTCGGGGCCTTTCCACAGCTGGTCGTCGGTGGCGACCCGCTGGTGCGCGGCGGGTGAGTCAAGCGCTTCGAGGACTGCGTGGGCGACGTGTTCGTACCATCGGGCGACTTCGGCGGGGTAGTCGGCGTAGCTGCCGTTCTCGTGCAGTACGGGTCCTTCGACGGTCGGGATGTCCGTGATGCCGTCGTAGGCGACGGTGTAGGGCTTTCCCAGGCTGGCGGCGGTGGGCGGGTCGATGGTGGCGTCCAGTTTGATCCACCGGCCGCCGAGGTAGGCCTCGCCGAGGGAGTGCCAGGGGAGTGGCCGTCCGACCGGGCCTCCCCACAGGGTGCGGACCTGCGGGGAGATGAATTCCATGTGCGGGGCGTCGAGTGCCTGGAACGCGATGCGGGCGGGGATGTGGGAGGCACGGGACAGGGCGACGAAGGAGCTGGCCTTGCCCATGCAGAAGGCGACGCCGTGGGAGAGGACGTCGCTGGCAGCCGATTCGCCTGCGGCGAGGTAGCGGAATGAGGCGAGGACGTCGTAGGGGATGTCGCGGACGTAGTGGTAGATGCGTCCCAGTCGCTCGGTGTCGGTGGTAGCGCCGTCGGTCAGCGCGCGTGCGACGGAGACGACGACCGGGTGGTCGGAGTCGAGGTAGGCGGTCGGTCTGAGGTACGCCTCGCCGATGGTGGTGGGCTCGTTGGTCGCGGAGGTCACGGCGTTGTCCTTCGGTGAGTTGTCGCGGGTTGCGTGTGCCGTGCGGGCTTGATGTGGGGCAGGATCTGCTCGCCGACGACGTCGAGGTAGGTCGAGTCCGCGATGTCGGGGATGGTGAACAGGAAGTGGTCGATGCCGGCGTCCTGGTAGGTGCGGATGCGCTCGAGGCACTCTTGCGGTGTCCCGGTGATCAGTCCGGTGCCGGGGATCGACTTGAAGCGGGCGCGCAGTTCGTCCTGCTCCGCGGTGGAGTCGGTCGGTGCGAGCAGGGTGGTGATCGACAGGCGCAGGGATGCGGGGTCGCGGCCGATCGCCTCGCATTCACGGTCAAGGAGCGCGCGGCGTTCCGCGTATTTCGCGGCGGGCCACCAGCGGACGTTGATGCCGTCGGCGTGGCGGGTGGCGATGCGGTGGATCCGCGGTCCTTCGCCGCCCACCCACAGGGGCGGATGCGGCTTTTGGAGCGGAGGCGGGTCGCAGACCGCTCCGTCGATGCTGTAGAAGTCGCCGTGGAAAGCGGGGTGCGGGTCGGTCCACACCCGGCGCATCACCTGCAGCGACTCACCGAGCGCGGTGACCCGCTCCCGGGCCGGGGGGAAGGGGATGCCGTAGGCCTCGTACTCCTGCTGGAACCAGCCTGCTCCCAAGCCCAGTTCCAGGCGGCCGCCTGAGATGACATCAAGTGTGGCGGCCATCTTGGCGAGTACGGCCGGGTAGCGGTAGGAGTTGCACAGCACGCTGGTGCCCAGCCGGACGGTGGCGGTATCCCGGGACAGGGCCGACAGGGCGGTCCAGGATTCGAGCAGTGGCAGCGATGACGACCCGCTCTGCTGGACTGTGCCGCCACTCTCGGGTCCTGCGGCGATGCCTGCGCTGCGGATGTAGTCGTCGGGGCTGAGGGTCAGGAAGTGGTCGCACAGCCACACCGAGTCGAATCCGTGGGATTCAGCCGCCCGCGCGACGCGGGCCATCTCGGGATAGCGGCCCACAGCCAGCCCGCGGATCGTCAGGGCCAGAATCAGTCCGATGTGCGGCTCGCAGGCACCGGGAACCGTCTCGGAGGTGCCGTCTTCGCTCATGGACTTCGCCTTTCTGTCATGTCGGTCATGCCGGCCGGCGCACCCGGCACGGTGCGGGGAAGCGTTACGGTGAAGCCGTAGCGTTCCGGCCGGTAGTGGAAGACCACGACCTCCAGCGCACGGGCGTCGTCGCCGAAGCTGACTCGCTCCAGGACAAGCACGGGCGAGGACTCGGCGATCCCCAGCGCCGCAGCGACGTCGCGGGATGCGCCGGCCGCGTGAATCCGGTGCCGGGCCCGCGTGATGCGCACCCCTAGGCGCTGCTCCCACATCGTGTAGGTGGTCTCGGTGACGGGCTCACCCAAGCGCAGCGGCCCGGCCGCCTCCAGGACTCCCGTCGGGAGGTGGATCGTGACAAGCGCGACCGGCTTCTCCCCGTCCCCGTACCGGCGCCGGATCGTCAGCACCCTGGACTCCCCCAGGAGCTGCGCGACATGCGCCGCAGCGGGTTCGACCCCGAAGCCCAAGACGTCGATGTGCGGTGTGATGCCCTGCTCGAGCAGCACCTCGGTGATGCTGCGCACGCCCGAGGAGAGTTCCTGGTTGACCGGCTCCGAGACGAAGGTCCCCAGCCCCTGCTTGCGTACCACCCAGCCCTGTGACTCCAGTGTGCCCACCGCAGCACGGACCGTGACCCGGCTCAGACCGGTTTCGGCGATCAGCTCCCGTTCGGTGGGCAGCCGGGTCCCCGGCGGCAGATGCTCTTTCACGATTAGGGCCTTGATCTGCTCCGCCAGCTGCGCCGTTGCTGATACGCGGCCCCGCTCGATCCGGAATCCGGTGGCCCGCAGGCCGAAGCGGGGTTCGTCTCCCGTGCAAGGGGCCGTGAGTCGCTTTGAAGCCAGCCCCGGGGCCCGGGGCCCGGCAGCATCCCTGCCCGGCGCTTCCGACGCGGATTCCGCCCTTGACCCATCCATTTAAGACATTATATAACATCTTACGTCTAAGGGATGCGAGTGACCTTCCCGAAGGAGGCAGGGGACCGTGCCTGACCAGACCCACGTGACCGTGATCGCCCGTTTCACCCCGGCCGTTGACCACACCGCGCAACTGCAGTCCCTGCTCGAAGGAATGATCAGCCCGACCCGTTGCGAGCCGGGCTGCCGTTTCTACGACCTCTACGCCACAGACACGGAAGAGCCGGGCTTCGTACTCCTGGAGCGCTACGAAGACTTCGCCGCGCTGCAAGCGCACCGCGCGACGGCTCACTACAAGGCGTACCGCGCTCAACTGCCCGACCTGCTCGCTAGGCCCCTCGACGTAAGCGTCCTCACGCCGGTCCATGCCACCGGCCCGAGCACGGACTGCAGAAAGCCCTAACCCCAGAGCCCCGTCCAGCCAATCCGGCACAGCCCTGGAGCGATCCGACCCAGGTCGTAGCCGCGGCGCCTGGCGGAGGGTGGCGGGTGCACGGGAAGGGCGAGGGCCCAGCAGGACGCCGCTGACGTCGCCGTCGCCGTCCCCGAACCCCTAAGGCCAGCCGTTGCCGCCTTGGACGCTTCCCGCATGCGGGCCCAGGACCGGGCCCGCCGAGTCAGCACCCGCCCCGCAGCGATCACACACGGGAAACCGCCCTGGCCATCCTGCGGGACCTGGCACTCTTCCTCATCCACTTCGAGCCCACCGACCGCGTCTTCTTCATGCACCAGGGCTATCAGTTCGAGTTCATGCGAGGCACCGGACCTGATCCCGAGGTCTGGTCATACTCCGAAGGCGAGCACGCAGACGCAGACGTTCCCCTCCGCAGTTACGCGTCCTTCACCGACTAGCTCCGCGCGACTGCCGAAGCAGAGATACCTGCGTGGAAGCAGCATGTCGAGACGGTGCGCGAGGAGATCAACGCCGACGGCAGTGTCACGTTGCACTGGTAGGCAGTCCCAGGGTCAGCTGCTCGTCACTTCCTTGCCTGGCGTGACGGGAAAGGCGATGGATTCGTCGAAGGAGACCCGGGCCTGAAGGCAGTGGTGGAGCTGGCCGAGCATCCGGTTGAACAGGTGCCGCAGAGCCTGCATGTGCCAGTCCCCTCCCGCTCGGCGGCGCCGGTAGTGGGCATCCGCGCCGGTAGAACCGCTGATGGAGGCGAAGGCCTACAGGTGGCCGACATGGCTGAGCCGGTTGTTCTTGACGAACCGGCGTCCGACGTAGCGGCGTTTGCCGGAGGCCCGGGTGATCGGGGCGGAGCCGGCGTACGCCTTCAGCCCACCGGCCGTGGCGAACCGGCCCCTGTCGTCGCCAATCTCGCCCAGAATGCGGGCACCGACCTGAGGGCCGATGCCGGGGTCGACCGCGACACCTACCGACGCCGCAACACCGTGGAACGCTGCTTCAACCGACTCAAGGCATTTCGCGGCATCGCCACCAGATACGAGAAGACCGCCACCTCCTACGAAGCAGCGGTCACACTCGCATCGATCCTGCTCTGGGCAAGATCACTTTGAAGACGGACCCTAGATCGCTAGGGCCTGTCCAGTGAGTCGGCAGGGTCCCGCGCAATCAGGCATGGGCGGGGGACAACGCCCGATCCCTTCTTCACACCGCCAGGAACCGGTCGGCCAGGAGCTGCACGCTCGCGATCCCCGTCGTATGGGCACAGGATGGAGATGACGGAGCCGACCAGCGGCTCGGCGATTTCGAACGCCGGGCGCGACAACCGGAAGGAGGCACACCATGCCCCAGTTCATGGATGTCCACCACGACATGAAGGGCATCACAGCCGACCAGCTGAAGGAGGCCCACAGGGCCGACCTCGCCATAGAGAAGGAAGAAGGCGTCCACTTCGAGAAAGCCTGGGCGGATCCGGAGTCCGGCACGGTCTACTGCCTCTCCCAGGCCCCCTCGGCCGAAGCCGTCCAGCGCATCCACGAACGCACTGGTCACCGGCCTGACGAGATTCACCCGGTCCCCCTGACCGTGTGAACCCCCAGCCGGGGAGCCGACCCCAGGGAGCGGCTCGGGCCTGCGCGCGCCGGGAATAGGGTCCCGCCGATGGCGGGCCAGTGGATGCGTCCCATACCGGTACATGTACCCAAGCGCGTTCGCGCTGGTCACGGCACTGGACAAGCCTCGGAGGCATGGCGCTGGGCAAGCCTGGGGTGTGGGTGGGCAAGCCCCCTCCGGGGTTGCCGCGAGCAGTGCCGACCGCTCCCCCGAGGCCGTCCAGGCCTACTTCGAGGACTACTACGAGCGCCCCGTCCCCCTCGACGCCGTCCGCCACGTCCTAGCCGGACACCCCCTAACCCCTGAGATCGCCGGGGCCCTCAACCCGAACGAGACGGTGGCGAACGCTGGATCACCGACCCCATAGTCCCGTAAGGCCACGGCGCCACCAGCCACCGGCGGCTGACGGCGTTGCTCGCGATACGAAGTTGAATGCGCGATGTCGGTCAGCCATGTGTGATCACGGGGCGTCCTCGGTCGTAGATCGCCCGTAGCCACGGTTCCCTGACGGCGGGTATCCGCGCGAGCGTGTACCGGAACGCCTCCCTGGACGGGCTGGAACGGGTACCACGGGTGCGGCGGCAGCGGGTCGTCCCGCTCGACGCCTGCCGGCAGCCCGCCGACCACCGGCAGCCTGGCCGGGTGGGGCGGGAAGGCCAGCTCGGCCCAGAGCGCGGCATCCATAGGTACCGGTACCGCCCCGGCACGCGGCTGCCACATGTCGCCGGTTTGCGGATGAACCGGCACCAGCACCAGGTCAGCGGTCGGCTCCCCGAACTCCGGTCCCGCCAGGTTCAGCCGCTTCGCGCCTTCCCCGGCGGGCAACAGCGCGCCGAGTGCCCGGCCGAGGAGCTCCCCGACCGGTCACGGGAGGCAGAAGGAGACCGCCACACAGCAAGCTGACGGGGGCAGGCTGGCCCCGCTGACTGGCCTGTTGTCAGCCGGTTTCGCGGATACGCATCGCGATGGGGTAGTGATCGGAGAAACCGTCCTTGTTGACGGGTTTGCCCATGCCTCCGAACAGGACGGGGACGGGATACCGCCCGGTGCCGACCATTCCAGGTGTGCCGGTGAAGATGTGCACGGAGGCCGGGTCAGCGCGCAGCGGCGCACGGTCGATGAGCATGTTCTCGTTGACGAGGAACTGGTCGAACACGTTGGCGTGGTTTTCGAAGTAGAAGGTGCCTGCGGGGCGCGCCGTGCCGTCGTTGGTGGCGTCGGGGTCTGTGTGGTCGTCGGTTCCCATCAGGGGCCACATCAGGTTCAGCAGTGGGTGGGTGGTGGTGGCGTTGACGACCTTCTTGCGCTGGCGTGTGCTCAGGGCGTGCTGGGTCAGCGAGGTGTCGAAGGGGTCGTCGTTGAAGTCGCCCATGACCAGGACCGGGGTATCGGGTCCGTGGACTTCGAGGGTGCGTTCGTGGAAATAAGCGAGTGTCTCTCCGGCGGTGGCTCGGTAGGCGGCTGATTCCATGTGGCCGCCGCGGCGGGAGGGCCAGTGGTTGGCGAAGACCGCGAAGGTGCGGCCTTGGACGTTCTGGAAGTTGACCTGGAGGATCTCGCGGGTTCCGGTACGGCGCATCACCACGTGCTGGAAGATCTGGTCGATCGGAGCCGTGAACAGCGCGGAGTCGAAGATGAAGGCCACGTCGACGCCTCGCTGGTCGGACGTGTCGGCGTGCGCCACCTGGTAGGTGCGGTCTGGTACCAGCGTGTTGATGGCGGCAGCCAGTTCCTGCATGACGAACTCGTTCTCGACCTCGCACACGCCCAGCAGGTCCGGGCCCTGGCCCGTGTTCATCTGTGCGATCACCGATGCGAGCTGGCTGATCTTGCGATCCCGGAGCTCCGGTGTCCACCCTCGCAGGTCGTTACCCAGCACGCGGGTGAGCTTGTCACTGCGGCGTGGGGAGCGTTCCTCGTCGAATAGGTTCTCCACGTTCCACCACGCGACATAGAGAGTTCTCAACGTAACCGCCTTCCGTCGGCGCCAGGAGTGGCGTTGGCCGCGTACTGCGCATACCGGTTCGGGTTGCCGCTCTAGCCGCAGTCGTTGCGGTTGATCTTCAAAGAGCGGGTCTGGTCGTTGAGGTTGTAGGACCGCACGTCATGGATGGAGCCGCCGCTGCGGGTCACGCACACCAAGCGTCCGGCATAGTTCCTCTTCTCGTACACCCGCGCGGTGCGGTCGGACTCATTCCGGATCGAGCTGCCGCGATCCGGTAAGCGTGAAGGCTGCCAGAATTTGGAAAGCGAGCCTGCTCATGGGAATCCTCCCTGGCCCTTTCAAGCGTCGCACCGTTGCAAGTCGACTGCACGTCCGGGTCTCGCATGTGCCCCCCGCGCACCGGCGAGGTCCCCCTACGGCTCTCTTGATCGGCAGTCGGACCTGGGACGGGCTGGCACCTCCACGAGGGGCGCAACTCCGGCCTGACACACCTCGGCCAGGCCGGGGCGAGCCCGCTGGTGCAGATGGCAAAGTCCCGGAACGCGCGGACCGGCTGCTTGACTTGCAGTCGATGCTCGACGTCGGACTGTCCGGCGGCGTCTATACGTCGCAGAGCGGCGCTGGCCCATTCCCTAGAGGCTGGGGCCCGGTGACTCGGCGTCGTTCCCCGCTGATCCCCATGCCGATCAGCGACGTACCGGCTGGGTTGGTCGGCCTTGCCTCCACTGCTCGCCCGGCGGCAGGGGTGCTCTGACCAGGGCTGCTGCGGGCAGCCCACCGAGTACAGCTGGGGCCTTGCCGAGGATTCGCGATGAGATCAGCGGGTTTGGTGGGAACGGGAGCGGGCCAGCCAGCCGAGGGTCACGGCGATCAGGCCCAGAACCATGGCGAAGTAGGCGCCGCCGAGCCCGTTGCCGGTGCCGAGACCGCCATCAGCGGTGGCCGCGACCGTCCCGCCGACGACCAAGGCAACCGGACCCGTCACGAGAGCCGTCACCGCTCCGTTCCGCCGGGCCCAGGTGACGATGCGTCCCCGCGTGCTGGTGCGGGCCAGGGCCAGACCGCCGCTCACCGAGCCGAGGAGACCGGCCAGCGCTGACAGAAAGGCTCCGACCCGGCCGACGCTCACGGTGTAGACGCTTGCGGCGACCGGCTGGACCGAGAGGTCCGCGGCGGCCGGTTCGGCGAACGCGAGACCGCCGATCAGGACGGCAGCGGCAATGGTGAGCACGGATCGAACGGGCATGAGGTGTCCTGCCTTTCTGAGATGGGTCTGAACTGGTCATTCGTCAGATCACGGCCCCCAGGGGCCCGGGTATGACCGCGAATTGCGGCTCCCAGGCGGCGTCGGCGATGACGGTCCGGAGTCGTACCGGGCATCTGGGCCCGGCCGGTCGGTGCCGAGACGGCTCTCGTGACCGTTGGGTTCACCGTTGAGATCGCCATCCCCAGCGGTCCGCCAGGCGGCGGCTAGGACCTGGCAGCCGGGCGCAGCGGCAAGCGGGGGGACAGTGTCCGGACCAGGGCCAGGGTGCTGAGGGCGAACATCACCACGCCCAAGGGGACATGGAACGAGGGCACGTGCGCGACGCCCAGCGCGACCTGCGCCGAGGCAAGGAGGAGGAAGCCGGTGGCGTACAGGACGGGGCGGGGGGATCCGCCGCCCGCGCGCCAGGCCAGGATCGCGGCGAGCACGTACAGCATGGCGGCCGCGTACATCACCTTCGACCCGACGTCGTGCATCAGATGGCCGTGGGAGGAGGTCAGCAGCATGCCCGCTGTGACCGCCTGGAAGAAGAGGGTCAGGGTCTGCAGGGCTATCGCGGTCCGGAGGAAGGTGCGGCCGCGCGGCGCGGCGGCCGTCGTCGGTCTGGTCATGGTGTGGTTCCCCTCTTGTGGTGTGCGGCGATCGGCGGGTGCTTCCGAGTCGTTGGCGTCAGCGCAGGGTGAGCGGGGTCTCGGAGGTGACGTGGGTCAGCTTCTCGGGATTGCGGACGAAGTAGAGGCCGGTGATGCGGGCGTCCTCGACCCGGACGGCCATGACGCCGTCGAGCTCGCCACCCACGTATACGGCGAGTGCGGGGCTGCCGTTGACCACGGTGGGCTCCCAGGTGATGGTGGCCTCGACCTTGGCGGAGCCGCCGAGGTAGAAGCGGACGATCTTCTCGGAGCCGATGACCGGATGCAGCGCGGCCCTCTTGAGGCCGCCACCGTCGCTGAGCAGAACGACGTCGGGGGCGAGTACGTCGAGGAGGTCTTGCGGGTTACCGGTCTCGATGGCGCGCTGGAAGGACTCCAGAGCCGCTCGGGTCTCGCTCAGGGAGGCCGTTCTGCGGGGCCGGCGAGCGCCGACATGCCGGCGGGCGCGGTGCGCGATCTGGCGGACGGCGTTGGGGCTCTTGCCGACGGCCTCGGCGATCTCGTCATAGTCGACCTCGAAGACCTCGCGTAGTACGAACACGGCCCGCTCGGTCGGGGAAAGGCTTTCGAGGACGAGCATCATCGCCATCGACATGCTCTCGGCGAGTTCGATGTCCTCGGCCACGTCCGGAGTCGTGATCAGCGGTTCGGGCAGCCACTGGCCGACGTACGCCTCGCGGCGGCGCTTCATGGTGCGCAGCCGGTTGAGCGCCTGCCGGGTCGTGATCCGCACCAGGTACGCCCGCTGGTCGCTCACCTGTCCCAGGTCGACCTTGACCCAGCGCAGCCAGGCCTCCTGGAGGACGTCTTCGGCGTCGGCCGCCGATCCGAGCATCTCGTAGGCGACGGTGAACAGGAGGTTGCGGTGGGCGACGAACGCTTCGGTCGCCAGGTCGGTGGTGTGGTCGGTCATCTCTCGATCTCTCTCCCTCGAATGCCTGGTCAGGCTGCCCGCCCCGCGGTGCCGACGCCCCGCCGTGCTTGGCCTGCGGCGGTACCGGCGGTGATCGCCGCTTGGGCCAGGTGTGCACGACGACATCGGTGTTCTCAGCCATGGGCGGCTCCTCCGTTTTCCAGGGGGCGGACCGTCTTCTCGATGGACGGATCCGGCGCGGCGGCCAGGCGGCGCTTGCGCTTGGGCAGGCCGAAGGTCGGGTGCGAGGTGGCCCACAGCGACATCTTCACGATGCCCGCCTTGATCCGCGCGGCCTTCCGGCCGCCTACGTACTTCGGCTTTGCCTGCGCCTCGGGATCGACCAGCTGCAGGATCCCGTCCCGCCGCCCGAGGCTGATGTGGTTGCCGAGGTACTCCAGCTTGGTGTGCGCGATCTTGCGGCCGGTCAAGCGTCCCACAATCGCGTCCGTGGCCTGTCGGCCGGTGTAGCCGGCCGAGGCGCAGGACATCGGCAGCGGCCGGCCGTTGTCGCCGATGGCGTAAGCGCTGTCGCCGGCGGCGTAGACGTTCGGGTGGGAGACCGACCGCATGGTGCGGTCGACGACGATCCGACCGTCCTCGGTGACCTCGAGGCCGCCGGCAGCGGCGAGGGAACTGACCGCGAACCCGGCCGTCCACACGGTCGCGTCGGAGGCCAGGGCGGTGCCGTCGGCGCACAGCACCCGCGTCGCTTCGACGGCTTCGACGCCAGTGTGCTCCAGGACGGTGATGCCCAGCCGGTCGCAGGCCCGGAACAGGTGGCTGCGGGCTCCGGCGGAGAGCAGGGCGCCCAGCTCGCCGCGGGCGATCAGGGTCACCGACAGGCCGGAACGGGATTCGGCGAGCTCGGTGGCGGTCTCGATCCCGGTCAACCCGTCGCCGACGACAAGCACCTTCCCGCCTTCGCCCCGCGCGTCCAGGCTGTCCAGGCGCTGACGCAGGCGCAGCGCGGCGGGCCGGCCGGTGACGTGGAAGGCGTGTTCGGCCACGCCGGGCACACCGTGGTCGGCGACGTGGCTGCCGAGCGCGTAGAGAAGCGTGTCGTAGCCGAGCTCGCCGCCGCCCCTGCCGGCCTCGGATACGGCGACGACCTGGCGCTCGGGGTCGACGGCGGTGACACGGGCCAGGCGCAGCCGTATCCCCGTGCCCGCGAAGACGTCGGCGAGCTGTGGAACCTCGATCTCCTGGCCGGCCGCGAGCTGGTGCAGACGCAGCCGCTGGACGAAGTCCTGCTCGGCGTTGACCACGGTGATCTCGGCGTCCGCCGGGGACAGCCGGCGAGCCAGGGTCCCCGCCACGTAGGCCCCGGCATAGCCGGCGCCGAGGACGACGATGCGGTGCTTCATGTCTCGCTCCTGTCGGGTTGGCTCGCTCCCGGTGACTTGAGCGGAACAGCACTCCGATTGCTGACGGGAACTGACACCGGCGTATCCGCTGCCCATCACGACTGCCTCGATATTTTCGGCCATGCTGTCTCCTCTGTCTCAAGGGGTTCGGCCTCAAGACACCGCGCGACTGATCGCTGTGACAGCCTGTGAGGCAGATCACTCCACAGCTGTGGGCTCGGCACGCGAAGTCTTCACTCACCTCCATACGGGCCCGCGTCCGGGTCGGCAGGCGCCGGCAGGAAGCTCACCGCGGACCAGGCTGCACTCGCCCAACGGCTCTACGGCGAGCGGGAGAAGACCGTCCAGCAGATCGCGACATGTTCGGCGTGCCGAGGTCGACGGTGTACGGGCACCTCGGCAATACCACGACCGTGCCGCGCCAATCGAAGAAGACCGGGTGACGAAGCCCTGGAAGCTACCAGCGGGTTACTTTTTTTCCTGGTGTCCGCGCTAGGACTTCGGGGCCCCTTCGTACGGTGCGGCGGCATCGGGATCACTCGCGGTCCCCTCTGTTCCGGACCTGCGCCAGCAGCTTGGCCACGACGTCGTTCGCGCCGTCGTCGGCCCGCTCAACGAGCGTGTACACCACGTCGTCGCCGGGCCCGTCGAGGACCTGCCGGGTGAGCCGTTCCACCAGCCCGGGGTCGGTGCCGCTGCCGGGTGTTCACCGACTTGTGCACGGAATCGGAAAACAAGGCCTGCGCGCCGCGAGCACCTGTCGGACCGCACGGCAGATTTCAGTGGCGCAGGATTCATTTCAGTACGCCCTTCAGTACTGCGGCCTCGAACGCGGGCGGGCAACCATCCGACCGTGCTCGATCGTCCTTCGGGTATGCCACACCCGAGCCCCGAACCGCCCCCAACTCCGCCTGCATGGCCGCACTGTGGCCACGGCACCACCCCGGATGATCAGGCTGGCTGCCGCGGCATCCGCATCCCAGGCCAGACCGCCTGTCTCGCGCACGTGGAGGACAGCGCAGTCCGCACCCTCGATGGCCCAACCTCATGAGTGCGCGTACCCACGTCATGCATGTGTGCCTATTCGACCGCCAGTTGAGGGGGCGAGCACCGCGAGCAGAGGCCGTACCTGCTCCGCATATACGCGCGAGCCGCTCCGACCATTCGCCGCCGAGCCCGTGACTGGCTTCGCGTAGCCGCAGCTGGGTGGCGACGAAGGCCTCGGTCTCAGCCGACGTCCACGGATTGGCTCGCTCGGTGTCCATCGCCTCCCGAAGGGCTGGCGGACTGGCCCAGTTCCCGCAGGCGCCCGGTGTGTTGCTGTGCAGCGGGGCTTGCTCTCGCCGCGCCGGTAGACGCCCTTCTGCCTACCGCAGGTACTCGTGCACGGCCGGCTCGGGAACACGGAAGCTGCGGCCCACGCGGATGGCCTGCAGCTCCCCCACGGACCATGCCGACCTGCCGCCGCCGCGCCGCCCCGACGACGAGGTCGCCGATGAGTCGGTCCAGCGCGGTAATCGAGGGAACTCCGTCTGCGGCGCGCCGATTGTTGCCCATGCGCGCCCGCTGGTGCCCCCGCGCCCCGAACGCACGCTGTCACTCGTCGAACGAAGGCGGTGTCCACTCCCCTTCCCAGGACGCAATCGTGCAGACCGTGCAGTCCCCCGCCCACGCCGACAGCTCCTCCTGCTCCTGCGGAAGCAGTTCCAGGGCGTTGAGGTCGGTCGTCGTCTCGTTCATCGCTCTGCCTCTCTCTTCGCCTTTTCGGCCACTTTGACCCTGAGGGGGCGATATCTCTACGAATCACCAGAACTCTTAGCGGTTTCTTTGCACGTAGAAGCCGTTGTCATTGGGGCTTTCATGCGCGTTCACGCGCAGCACATCTGAGCCAACCTCTCCCTAATTCTCCACTCCAGAGCGCTCCTGAGTGCTGTAGAGTGGAGTGGTAGTCAGTGATCGTGTCGTTCGGAGGAGAACCGAGTTGCCCAGCGTGAACTTGAACTTCGACTTGTCCGTGATTGCCCGCCTGGCCGCCCTCGGGCCGGACGAGACAGTCCACATCACCCTGTCTGTCGACGAACCCGCCGGCGCAGCGCACGAGGGCGCCTCCAAGGCGGGGCGTGCCGTAGCCCCGCAAGGCCCGCTGGCCGAGCTGCTGCTGAAGGGGCTGCTTGAGGCCGGGGACACCCTGTCGTTCCAGCAGCGGCGGGCAGGCCGGGAGGCGGCGGCCACAGTGACCGCCGACGGCCGACTGATTGTCGAGGGACAGGCGGCGCCGTTCACCTCACCGTCGAAGGCCGCCGCCGCCGTCACCGGTACCTCGTCGAATGGGTGGGTGCTGTGGCGGACCGCTGACGGCCGCACCCTCGACGCGCTGCGCCAGCAGATTCAGCAGGACTGACCCACGTCCGGCCCCCGGCCTCCGCATCAGCCGACCCGGCACCGCCCCTTCAGCCCGTTCATGGAGGAGTACGTGAGTTCGCCGCACCACCTCGCCCGTCCCGTATTACCGCCGGCACAGCTCCCCGGCACGGGGGCCGCGTTTTCCGCAGCTTCGGCAGACGAGCGCGCATGCGTACGCGCGTGAGGAGGACCCCCCGGGGGGGGGGGGGGGGCCCCGCGGGGCGCCGCCGCGGGCGCCCCCCCCCCCCCCCCGGGGCCCCACGGCCGCGAGGGCGAACAGACCCAAGCCCATGTCCCAGGGGGAACCAGGGGCGAAGTCGCCGCCGCAGTCGACGAGGAGGTCCAGGAGCAGTCCGGCCAGCAGTCAGCCGTAAAGCTCCGCCCAGTGGGGCGCGGTGAGTCGGGCGCCGATCGAGCGCAGGGGCAAATGGTCCTTGTGCCAGTTCATGGCCCGGACCGTCGCACCCGAAGCGGACACCCCCTCCGGGCCCGGGCCGCCAGCACGCGCCCGATAGGGACGTTGCCCGCGGAATATGCCATCCGGTCGAGTGAATGAGTGCCTCGCACACCCGAAGCGGCGAGTAGCGTCGATTGCGCCAGTAAGAACGTGGTCGCCCGCGCCCGGTCAAACGCCGGGAGAACGAGCGTCATGCGTACTTTGCCTTATATGGGGCGATGTAAAAGACCGTCGGATACCTCAAGGATCCACTGACGGTCCCCATAACCCCGTATGTGGAAACTGTAAGTGCGTAGCTCAACCCAGTGGGTTGCGCGTCTAACCCCCTGCTCCAGCACCTTGAATGCGGGCCCGGTGACTGCTGGTCTCGGAGCGCCTCAGCCCCGCCCGACGGCGGGGCTTCGCACTTTCGCCTCGCCACCGGACCTTGGTTCCGCACGCCCAAAGCACTGGAGATCTTCCATGGACCCACTCGCCGTACTCGCCGCAGCCGTACTTGTTCTTGCTCTGCTGTGCTCCGCTGTGGTGTGCGTCGTGGCAATCTGCCGTGCTCACCGAAGTGACGTCGTCGCTGTTGTCCGAGCGCTGCCCGATCTCGTAGCCGCACTCTTGCGTCGGCAGAAACGCCCGTGACCAAGCCGCGGCACGGTGCAGGACAGAGGGAGACCGCGGCGCTGCTCGACCGAGTGGCCCGGCTGCGGGAGGAGGAGGCGTGCACGGAGTGGCTGGGCCGCGTGGTACCCGGGGGATTCGCCGCCCCCCGGGGCCCGCTGGCCCCGTCACTCCCCGGCGCGAAACGGCATCGTCGCGGCACAGATCCGTGCGCGCCGTGAAGCAACGGAGTTCTGGTCACAGGCTCGCGTCCGGTGGGGCTGAGGTCGAGCAGCGGCCGGGGTCCTCGCACTGGCCCGGGGCACCCATCGCGGGGAAGCGGCGGACCGCTGGCAGATCGAGGTCACTGCCGCCGGATGCATCTGGTACCTGGTCGACGTCGAACGCCGCACGGTCTGGATCGACCGCGCCTCGACCGGCCACCCCAAGGCCACCGACCGGTAGGTCACTGCCTAAGGGGGTGCCGCCCTTGAAGTTCTCCACCTCGGTCGTGGTGGTCAGCGAGCCGCCGACGAAGATGGAACTGCCGAACAGCAGGGGCCTGAGTCAGGCGCGTGCGGTGTAGCCGGCGGCGGTGTATCCGGCGGGGCCGGAGCCGATAATGACGACATCGCGGCTTTCGCTCATGCCGCAGGCTCCGGGGCGATCTCCGCGATCAGTCCCTCGATGAGCTTCTTGATCTCGTCGCGGATAGGACGTACGGCCTCAACCCCCTGCCCTGCGGGGTCTTCGAGCTTCCAGTCGAGGTAGCGCTTGCCGGGGAAGACGGGGCAGGTGTCGCCGCAGCCCATGGTGATGCACACGTCCGATGCCTGTACGGCCTCGACGGTGAGGATCTTCGGGGTCTCGGCGGACATGTCGATGCCGACCTCACGCATCGCCTCGACCGCGGCCGGGTTGACCTGGTCGGCCGGAGCGGAGCCGGCGGAGCGAACCTCGACCCGGTCTCCGGCGAGGTGGGTCAGCCAGGCGGCGGCCATCTGGGAGCGGCCGGCGTTGTGGACGCAGACGAACAGCACGGACGGCTTGGCGACGGTCATGCGAGCCTCTTCTCAGGCGGTGGTGAGCACACAGCGGCAAAGAGCAGCAGCGCGAGCTGGTGTCAGCGGCCGCTGATGTGAAAGTATCAGTACATGATGACGTCAGTCGACACTGACCTGATTCGGGTTCTGGCCGACCCGCTCAGGCTCCAGATCGTGACCCTCCTCGCCAACGAGACGCTCTGCACCACCCACCTCGTGGAGGAGACGGGCGCCAAGCAGACCAACCTCTCCAACCACCTGAAGGTGCTGCGCGAAGCCGGGGTCGTGGAGACCGAGCCGTGCGGGAGGTTCACCTACTACCGCTTGCGACCCGACGTCATCGAGCAGCTCGCCGGTCAGTTCACCGACCTTGCGAAGACCGCGCGTGCCAACGCCGAAGCGAACCTCAAGCGGTCCTGCCCCTGACCCGCTGTGCCTCATCTGCCCGAGGAGAACCTGCCTTGACCGCCACCGAGCCCGTCGGCACGCCGCTACCCACCGACGCGCCGCAGCCCGCACCGGGCGCGACCCCGCCGCGCACTCCGCTGATCGCCCGTGGCGCTGCGGAGCTGGTCGGCACCGCCGCCCTGGTGGCGATCGTGGTCGGCTCCGGCATCCAAGCCGCCGAACTCACCAAGGACGTCGGCCTGCAACTGCTGGCCAACTCCACCGCCACCGTCTTCGGCCTCGGGGTCCTGATCGCCCTGCTGGGCCCGGTTTCCGGCGCCCACTTCAATCCGGCCGTGACACTTGCCGAGTGGTGGACCGCCCGCCGCGGCGGCGCGGGAGTCAACGCCAAAGAGCTGGGCGTATACGTGCCGGCTCAGGTCGTCGGTGCGATCGCGGGTGCGATTCTGGCGGACGCGATGTTCGGCGAGCCGCTGGTCAAGTGGTCCACCCACGACCGCTCGGCCGGCAACCTCCTCCTCGGCGAAGTCGTGGCGACTGCCGGTCTGATCCTGCTGATCTTCGGCCTGGCTCGCACCGACCGGCTCCGTTTCGCACCCGTGGCCGTCGCCTCCTACATCGGCGCTGCCTATTGGTTCACCTCCTCCACCTCGTTCGCCAACCCGGCTGTGACGATCGGGCGGGCCTTCACCGACACGTTCGCGGGGATCGCCCCCGCCTCGGTCCCGGCTTTCGTCACCGCCCAACTTGCTGGGACCGTCGTCGGCCTGGCGCTGGTGGCGGTCATCTTCCTGCCCGGGCGGGCGCCGGCCGGTGAGCCTTCCGCATGACGCCGGCGACGCAGGTGGTGGTGATCGGCGGCGGTCAGGCCGGGCTGGCCGCCGGGTACCACCTGCGCCGAGCGGGCGTCGAGTTCGTCATCCTCGACGCCCAGCCCCTGCCGGGCGGCGCGTGGCAGCACACCTGGGACTCCCTGCGTCTGTTCTCGCCCGCCGCGTATTCCTCGCTGCCCGGCCGCCTCATGCCGACCCAGCCGGGCGAGCTCTATCCGGATGCCGCTCACGTGGTGGGCTACCTCACCGACTACGAGCAGCGCTACGACCTGCCCGTCCAGCGTCCCGTACACGTCGAAGGCGTCCACCGCGACGGCACATGCCTGCGCATTGAGACCGATACCGGCGCCTGGCAGGCGGACGCGGTCATCAGCGCGACCGGCACATGGTCGCGGCCTTTCCTCCCCGCCGTCCCGGGCCGCCGCGATTACCGCGGCGAGCAACTGCACACGGTGGACTATCGCTCCCCGCGAGAGTTCGCGGGGAAGCGGGTGATCGTGGTCGGCGGCGGCAACTCCGGGGCCCAGATCGCCGCCGACCTCGCCGATCAGACCGACCTGACGTGGGTCACCCAGCGCGAACCTCGTTTCCTGCCCGATGAGATCGACGGCCGCGTCCTCTTCGACGTCGCCACCGCCCGCCGCCGCGCCCTCGACGAAGGCCGCGTCGACAGCGGCGGCGTCGCGTCCCTCGGCGACATCGTCGCCGTCCCTCCTGTCCGAGCGGCCCGCGACGCGGGACTTCTCAAGGCTGAGCCGATGTTCACCCGTCTCACCACGACAGGTGCCGAATGGGCGGATGGCACCCGCTCGGAAGCGGACGCGATCATATGGTGCACCGGCTTCCGCCCTGCCCTGTCTCCCCTCGCGCCACTCGGCCTGCGTGGCCACCGATGCCATATCGCAACGGACGGCACCCGGGCCCTGGACGAGCCCCGGGTCCATCTCCTCGGCTACGGCGACTGGACCGGTCCTGCCTCCGCGACCCTCATCGGCGTCGGCCGCCCCGCGCGAGAGGCAGCGCGTCAGGTCGCCGACCTTCTCAGCTGAGTTCCGACTACCGGCATCTCCTCACGCCGATACGACGGTAGCTCCGTCCACTCAGCGGGCTCAGATGATCAATGGACTTCGCCGTTCGACCAGGAGCACGTCACGCCAGATGCCGTGGTGGCGGCCGATGCGTTCACGCCTACCGATGACTCGGAAGCCGGCCCGCTGGTGGACGGTGAGGCTGGCGGTGTTCTCCGGGAAGATCCCGGACTGGATGGTCCAGATCCCGGCCGCCTCGGTGGAATCGATGATTGCCTTCAGGAGCGCGGAGGCGACGCCGTGCCCGCAGGCAGCAGGGTGAACGTAGACGGAGTGGTCTACCACGCCGGCATACGCGCAGCGGTCGGAGACCTTGGAGGCCGCGACCCAGCCGAGGACGGTGCTGTCGTCGCCCAGGGCGACGAAGCGGTGCTCGGGCAGCTTGGCGGCGTCGAATGCCTCCCAGTGGGGGGCGGTCGTCTCGAAGGTGGCGTTGCCCTCCTCGATGCCGAGTCGGTAGATGCGCAGCACCTGTTCGGCGTGGGCGGAGGTCAATGGGGTGATCTTCATGAGCGGTCCATGATCGCTCGTACGGCGGCGGGAAAGCATTCCAGGCAGGTGGCGTTGACCTCGTAGCGGGTCGAGGTGCCGACCCGCTCGGCCAGGACGAAGCGGACCTCGGCCAGGACCTTCAGATGGTGGGAGACCGTCGGCTGGCCGATCGGCAGGTGCTCGGCGATCTCCCCGACGGCCATCGGGCGGCGCTCGGTGGCGAGCAGGTTCAGCACCCGGACCCGCATGGGGTCGGCCAGGGCCTTGAACCACCCGGCATACAGAGCGGCGTCATCGGTAGTGAGCGCGGCGGAGCCGTGGTCCTTCTCTGACTGATTCATCGATCATTGACGATAATCGATGAATGGTCGGGGTGAAAGAGCCAGCGAGGGGATCGACGGCGTCAGGAGGTCCCGGCGGCGGTGAGGAGCTTGCCCATGGCCGCGAGCACGGAGGGCTCGACGCGGTAGTAGACCCAGGTGCCCCGGCGCTCGGAGGTCAGTAGGCCGGCCGCTTTGAGCTTCTTCAGGTGGTGGGAGACGGTGGGCTGGGAGACGCCGACGTCGGAGATGTCGCAGACGCAGGCTTCTCCGCCTTCGTGGGAGGCGACGGCGGAGAACAGGCGCAGCCGTACCGGGTCGCCGAGGGCCTTGAACATCTTCGCGGCGGTCTCGGCTTCCGCGGCGTTCATGGGGCGTTCGGTCAGCGGCGGGCAGCACGGTGCCGCGGCCTCAGCCGGTTCCAGCAGCGGCAGCACCTTCGCATTCGACATACGTCTATGTTGACATACGTCGAACTAACGCGGCCAGGAGTCGATGCGCGGTCAGCCGACGCCGAGTCGGTGTGCGAGTCGGCGGGCTGCTCGGGCGGCGTCGCGGCCGACGCCGCGCAGCGAGTTCGACGACAGTGAGCGCTGCCATTCCAGGCCGACGAATGCCAGCGCGGGGTGCGTCAGGGAGGCGCCGTCGCGGTGGCGGGGGCGCCCTGCGGCGTCGAGGACATCGAGCCCGTCGAGATAGGGCAGGTCGGGGCGGTATCCGGTGGCCAGGAGAATCGAGTCGATCTCCTCGACCGTGCCGTCCGGCCACGTCGCCTTGCGGTCTTCCAGGGTGGTAGGCAGTTCCCGGCGGTGGGGCGCGCCCGCGGGCAGCGCGGGGGGGGGGGGGCCGGCGGCGCGGGGGGGCGGGGGGGGGGGGGGGGCGGGGGCGGTCCGGGGGGGGGGGGGGGGGGTGCGCAGGTAGCGGCCGAGCGGTGCGGTGTCCACGCCGGTTTTCTTGAGCCAGAAGTGCAGGTCACGGCCGAGTATGTGCTGGCGGGCGAACTTCACCGGATGGCGGCTGGCGAGCGTCACGTGCGCCACGGTGGCGAGCTCGGCCGCGATCTGCATGGCGGAGTTCCCGGCCCCCACGACGACGATCCGCTGCCCGGCGAACGGGGCCGGTTCGCGGTAGTCGGCGGCGTGCAGGACCGTGCCGGTGAACCGGTCGAGGCCCGGCGGTGCCGGACGGTAGGGGCGACCGAAGGTGCCGGAGGCCGCGACCACCGCGCGCGCCGACAGTTGCCCGCCGCCTTGCAGGTCGAGGCTGAAGCCGACCGCGTCCGGGCGGACGGCTTCGACGCGGGTGCCGGTGCGGATGTCGGCGTCCAGGCGGGCGGCGTAGGAGGTGAGGTAGGTGACGACCTCGTCGCGGTGCGGGTAGCGGCCTGGATCTCCGTCGAACGGCATTCCCGGCAGAGAGCTGTACCGGGCGGGCGAGAACAAGGCGAGGCTGTCGTAGTAGCGCGGCCATGATCCGGCCGCCCGGTCGGATGCTTCGAGCACCACTGGCTTCAGACCCTGCCGGGTCAGCTCGTATGCCGCGGGGGGGGGGGGGCTGGGCCGTCACTGCGGGCTGAGTGGGGGGGGTCACGCGCGGACGCCCGGTAGGTCTCACGCCGCCACTCGCAGATGCACTCCGCGGCTCGCGCGCGCGGC
>NZ_JBHXFA010000003.1:15439-23083 GCF_042724175.1 Streptomyces sp. NPDC127084 | reverse complement strand
CAGTGCCCACCCCCCCTCCCGCGCCCGCCCGCCCGCCGCGCCCCGCCCGCCCGGCCCACCTCCGATCACCGCGACGTCGACTTGCTCCATGAAACGATCTCCCAATTCGATGAATGTCTATGTTGACGTTTATCGAAGCAGGTGCCATGCTGACAGCGCAAGACATCGACAGGCATCGAAACAGCGAGGAGTCGTCGTGAACGAGCCCGCCTCCCCGGCCACCGGGAACAGCCCCAACGTCGCCGAGCCCGCGTCCTCTTGCTGTGGGCCGGCTCCCGCCCAGCCTGCCGATGCAGCGGCAGCGGCTGAGTCCTCCCCGTGCTGCGGCTCCAGTGAGGGCGCGAAGGCGGCCGGGGCCTGCTGCGACCCCGCGGCCAAACAAGAGGCCGTCACCTCCGGCGCCGGTTGCTGCTGACAGCCGAGCCGACCACCTGCTGCCCTTCCTGCGAGTTCGGAGACATGTGATGAGTGAGAGCACCACCGTCGATCTGCCCGTCGTCGTGATCGGCGCCGGTCCTGCCGGTCTGGCCGCGGCCGCCCACCTGACCGAGCGCGGCTTCGAACCCCTGGTCCTGGAGACCGGCCGGGCCGCGGGCGCCGCGGTGCGCGAGTGGGCGCATGTGCGGCTGTTCTCCACCTGGGGGGAAGTCACCGACCCGGCGGCGGAGAAGTTGCTCGCCCCGACCGGCTGGGTGAAGCCGGACCCCGCCGCCTACCCGTCCGGCGGGGACTGGGCAGACCACTACCTCCAACCGCTCGCCGACGTCCTCGGTGACAAGGTCCGCTACGGCGCCACCGTCACAGGCGTCTCGCGCTCCGGCCGCGACCGCATCGTCGACGCCGACCGCGAAGCCCAGCCCTTCGTCGTCCACATCGCATACGCCGACGGCCGCGAGGAGCGCCTCATGGCCCGCGCCGTCATCGACGCCTCCGGCACCTGGACCACTCCCAGCCCGGCCGGCGCGAGCGGCCTGCCCGCCCTCGGCGAGCGAACTTCGGCCGATCGCATCACCTACCGCGTCCCCGACCTCAAGGACCCCGCCGTCCGTGCCCGGTACGCGGGCAAGCGGACCGCGGTCATCGGCTCCGGAGCCTCCGCCTTCACCGCCCTCGCCTACCTCGCCGACCTCGCCCAGACCGACGAGGGCACCGGCACCCGCGCCACCTGGATCCTGCGCCGCGGCATCAACGGCTCCACCTTCGGCGGCGGCGAGGCCGACCAACTTCCTGCCCGCGGCGCCCTCGGCCTGGCGGCCCAGGCAGCGGTCGACGGCGGGTACGCGGACGCCGTCACCGGATTCCGTACTGACACCTTCGAGCGCACCGACGACGGCCGCGTGATCCTCGTCGGGGAGGACGGCCGCCGCCTCGATGCGGTGGACGAGGTCATCGTCCTGACCGGCTTCCGCCCTGACCTGTCCTTCCTAGACGAGCTGCGCCTCGGGCTCGACGAGCGCCTCCAGGCCCCGGTGGAGCTGGCGCCGCTGATCGACCCAAACCAGCATTCCTGCGGCACCGTCTACCCGCACGGCGTGAACGAGCTCTCCCACCCGGAGAAGGGCGTCTACCTCGTCGGCATGAAGTCCTACGGCCGCGCGCCGACCTTCCTCGCCTTGACCGGCTACGAGCAGGTCCGCTCCATCGCCGCCCACCTCGCCGGCGATCACGAGGCCGCCGAGCGCGTCGAACTCACCCTCCCCGAGACCGGGGTGTGCGGCGGCGCGGGCCTCTTCGACGAGCCCGCAGCCGCAGAGGAGACCGGTGGTGGCTGCTGCGGGGCCCCGGCCACCCTCACCATCGGCGCCGCTCCCGCTTCCTCCGGCGGCTGCTGAGGTGAGCGACCTTCAAAGCGGCGTGGCTGCGGCCGGGACGGGGGTCCGGTCGCGGCCACGCGCCGTCCTGCCCGCCTTCTGCCTTAGCCAGATCACCAGCTGGGGCATCGTCTACTACGCGTTCATCGTCCTCAACCCGGCCATCACCGCCGACACCGGCTGGAGCGCGGGTGCGACCACCGCGGCGTTCTCCGCCGCCCTCGTCGTCTCCGCGATCGCCGGGATCTACGTCGGCCGCGTCCTGGACCACCGCGGCCCCCGCACCGTCATGACTGCCGGCTCCGTCCTGGGTTCGCTGAGCCTGCTGGTGATAGCCGCGGCCCCCAACCTCGCCGTCTTCTTCGCCGGATGGCTGCTCGCCGGAGCGGCGATGGCCGCCATCCTCTACCAGCCCGCCTTCGCCGCCCTCACCCGCTGGTGGGCCCCCGACCACATCCGCGCGCTCACGATTGTCACCCTGGCCGGAGGACTCGCCTCCACGGCCTTCGCGCCCCTGACCGCGATCCTCGCCGACCACATGTCCTGGCGCGCCACCTACGTAGTGCTCGCCGGCATCCTCGCTGCCCTGACCGTCCCGGCTCATGCCATCGCACTGAAAGCCCCCTGGCCGCTGGCCCCGCCGAGCCCGCCGCACGTCACCGGCGGCCACGAGGGCGTGGTGCGCAGCCGGGCGTTCTGGATGCTGGCCGTCACCTTCACCCTGTCGGCGTTCGCGATGTACGCCGTCGTCATCGGCCTCGTCCCCCTCCTGCTCGAACGCGGCTACACCACCACCGAAGCCGCATGGGCCCTTGGCCTCGGAGGCGCAGGCCAAACCCTCGGCCGCACCCTGTACGCGACCCTCCACCGCCACCTCGGCGTTACCGCCCACACCGTCACCCTGATTGCTCTCGGCGCCCTCACCACCGCAGCCCTCGCCACCGTGGTCGGCCCCTACACCCTGCTCGTCGCCGTATCCGTCCTCGCCGGGGTGATCCGCGGCAACCTCACCCTCCTCCAGGCCACCGCCGTCACCGACCGCTGGGGCACCACCCACTACGGCCGGCTCTCCGGCCTCCTCGGCGCACCAGCCCACGCCGCAGCCGCCCTCGCCCCCTTCGCCGGCGCCCTCCTCGCCCAGCCGCTCGGCGGCTACCCCGCCCTGTTCACCCTGCTCGCCGTCCTCTCGGCCGCGGCCGCCGTCACCGCCCTCGGAGCACACACGCAACTGGCCGAAGAAGCGGCTTACCCGAGGGCGCCTTCCGTGCCCAGGACCTGATCACCCCTGCCGGGCGAGGCGGGGCGTGGGCAGTCCCAGCAGAACAGGTCCGCCGGCTGCAGCGGCATCGATCTGGCTGATCTTGGATTCGGCTCCGGTGAGGCTGACGCGGAGCCCTTCGATCTCGCCGACCCAGCCCTCGCGCTCGGCCTCGGCGATGCGGGCGATGAGATCGTCGCGAATCTCCTCCAACCGACCGCGCTGGGCCGAGTCTGGCCGGAGGAGCGAGCAACGAACGCAAGCGTGTTCATGGACACAAGGGCTTGAAAAGGCACGAGCGCAGGTGCCGATCGAGACCTTGCGCTTCTCGAAGTGCGCGAGGAAGGCATCCCACTCCTCCCCGGTCGGTGTCCGATACTGTCAGCAACCACCATCGAATCTGATTGGATTCGCGCCGCCGTGAATCCCCGGATTGCACGGGTTCATTGGACGCGCGCCGCTTGCCTGTCGTCAAACAATCGTTTGCAGACAGGCGGCCTGGCGCGCTGTCAGTCCAGAACGTCGTGCGTTCCCGCTGGCCAGTCCACTTGCTCTTGTTGTTGCGGCGTTCGACCGTGTTGCGCTGCCGTCCGGACGTGGTGGTCCATGAGGACTACGTCCAAGGCCGCGGCCCGTCTGCACCTCGGGCCTGATCCCTATACGCGGGGCGACGGCATAACGTGCTGCCCGACTCCGGATCGAACGCGTAAGGGGAGAGAGAGCATGAGCACCGCTACACCGGTATCGCTGGTCACGGGCGGCAACAGGGGCATTGGCCGCGAAACCGCGCGCCAGCTTGCCGGACTCGGCCACACCGTCCTGCTATCCGCCCGCCGCCCGGAGGACGCCGAACAAGCCGTCGTCGATCTGGCCACCGCAGTGCCCGGCCTGATCCTGCCATGCCGTCTGGACGTGACCGACGCCGACGACATCCGTGCCCTCGCCCGTCGCGTGGAAGAGGAGTTCGGGCGCCTCGATGTCCTGATCAACAACGCGGCTATCAACTACGACACCGCCCAGCGAGCCGCCTCCGCCAACCTCGACGAGGTCCGCCACACTCTGGAGATCAACCTCTTCGGCGCCTGGCGGACCGCGCAGGCGTTCCTGCCGCTGCTGCGCCGTTCACCCCACCCCCGTGTGGTGAACGTCTCCAGCGAATCCGGCTCCCTGGAGCTCATGTCCGGTGGCACCCCCGCCTACGGAATCTCGAAGGCCGCCCTCAACGCCCTGACCCGCAAACTCGCCGACGAACTGCGCGCCGAGCGGATTCTGGTCAACGCCGTCTGTCCGGGATGGATCGCCACCGACATGGGCGGCCCGGGCGGTGACCCCGTCGACCAAGGCGCCGCCGGCGTCGTCTGGGCGGCCACCCTGCCCGACTCCGGTCCCACCGGCGGCTTCTTCCGGAAGGGTGAACCCCTGGCCTGGTAAAGGAAATCCGGTGATCCCGTTGGCGCGGCCCGGCGACGGGCCTGTAGCGGAGCGGGTTCATGCGCAATCCACGGCGGATCGGGCGGCGTCGCTGTTCCGCGGCCTGGGGCCCCGGAACAGCCGCGGCTGGGCAGAGGTGCGTGAAGCAAATTCCGCCAAAGATGTGATCGTTTCCCGCAGCCCAGGTGGGGCGTGTTGCGTTGAGGCGTTCGCCGTGCCGATGGATACGCAGGGTGACACCCCGCTCTAGGCAAGGCCGTGATCACGGGGCGCAGGATAGCTTCGCCGCGGCCCAGACATCAGCCGAGACTGGGCGGCGGGGTCCGGTGCACGCTCTGCACCGCCGCCACGGCCTGGGGCACGACCGGCCACGGGATCGCGGAGCTCAGGGTGTCCAGACGTCGCCGCACGCTCGTGGCGATGCCCTTGCCCAGGACGAACCGAGTCGGTGTGACCGCCCGCTCGGCTCCGGCGAGCAGCGGCAGCGCCTGGGCGCTGCGCATGCCGGTGTTGCTGAGCACCAGGTGCCGCAGCCGGTGCGGCCAGGCGGCCAGGCTCGCCGCGATCGCCGTCGTCGCCTCGGTGTCGACGCGGTTGTCCGGAGCCTCGAGGACCGCGGCGGCCTTGACCCTGCCCAGGTCGAGCAGTTCGACGTCCGCCGCCACCGCCGCGGCGACCAGCTCCGCGACGGCCGGCGCGCCGAGCCCGGAGCTGGCGATGGAGAGCCGTCGCAGACGCCCGCGCGGCGCCCGGCGCAGCACCTCCGCCACAGTGTGCGCGCCCGCGTCGCCCAGACCGGCCGCCGAGACGTAGAGCTCGTCGAGCACACCCGTCTCCAGCAGCGGCCCCAGCGCCTCCGCCCCGTCCGGGCCGAGCGGGTTGCCGCCCAGGTAGAGCCGCTCGAAGCGGCGCCCGGAATCGAGCACGGCACGGGCCAGCCGGGCCAGCCCGGCAGCATTCAGGCCGGTCTGCACCAGGTCGAGCGTGCGCAGCTCGGACGCGGCCGCGACCAGCTCCGCGCCCGCGTGCCCCGCCAGGCTGCCGAGCGGGTTGCGCTTGAGCCAGAGCCCCGCCACGGCCTGCGGCGAGGCCCGCAGGTGGTCCGCTATACGGCAGGCGCCAGCGGCGGTGATGCCGTTGCAGCCGAGGTAGAGCGTCTGCACGCCGGTGCCCGCGCTGCGGGCGGCGACCTCGGCCGCGCCGTCGTCGCCGAGCCCGTCCGTCCCGAGTAGCAGGTGCCGGATCAGCCCCGGCGCTCCGTCCGTCTCCGCCCGCGCCCGCAGCGCATCCGCGACCAGCGCCGCCCCGTCCGGGCCGACCTGCGACTTGCACAGGTCGAGTCGGCCGTCCGGCAGCACCGTTCCGGAAGGGAAGTCCACCCGCTCCTCGGCGGCCCGCCCGGCGCGCAGCCACGCCAGCAGCGGGCCGAGATCGACCGGCCCGCTCACCACGCCACTTCCTGGTAGTCCTTGAGGAAGACCCCGGAGACCGGATGCCCGGCCTCGCCGCGCACGATCGGGTCGTAGATCCGGGCCGCGCCGTCGACCACGTCGAGCGGCGTGCGAAAGCCGCGGTCGGCGATCCGGTTCTTCTTCGGCGCCGGGTTCTCGTCGGTGATCCAGCCGGTGTCCACCGCGCACATGTGCACGCCCTGCTCGGCGAGATCGGCCGCGCTGGTGCGGGTCAGCATGTTGAGGGCGGCCTTGGCCATGTTGGTGTGTGGATGCCCGCCCGTCTTGTTCCGCACGGCGAACCGGCCTTCGACGGCGGTGACGTTGACGATATAGCGACGTGGAAGCGGCGAGGCCAGCAGCAGCGGCAGCAGCCGGTCGCACAGCAGGGCCGGTGCCAGGGAGTTGACCAGCTGGGTCTCCAGCACCTCGGCCGGGTCCAGCTCGCCCAGCCGGGCCGACCAGGAGTTCTCCGACGCGGTGTCCGGCAGCAGCCCGGCCTCGTCGACCTCGTCCAGGACGTGGCCGGGCCCGCCGGTGGCCTCCAGTTCGGCGGCGGGCCAGGCCGGGGAGAGCGTCGGCATCGGCGTGAACCCAGGCGCGTGGCGCACGAGTTCACGCGGACCGGCGGGGAGCGCCTCCCGTTCCCCGGCCGCGAGGCGGGCGTACGACTCCGGGGGCCTTCGCAGGGTCTGCGCGGCGTTGTTGACCAGGATGTCCAGCGGACGGCCGCTCGCGCGCAACTCCTCGCACAGACCAAGCACTTGGCGAGGGTCACGCAGGTCGATGCCGACGACGGTGAGCCGGTCCAGCCACGCCGCGTTGTCGGGAGCGGCCTGGAAGCGGCGCACGGCGTCGTGCGGGAACCGCGAGGTGACGACAAGTTCGGCGCCGTCGCGCAGCAGCATCAGCGCCAGCTGGAATCCGATCTTCACACGGCCGCCGGTCAGCAGCGCGCGTCGTCCGCGCAGATCCGTGGTCAGCCCGCGCCGGGCGGAGTTGTCGGCCGCGCAGACGGGGCAGAGCATGTGGTAGAAGGCGTCAACCTGCTGGTAGGGCCGCTTGCACACGTAGCAGCGACGCGGCTTGAGCAGCTCCCCGGCGGGCTCGTTCCCAGACGGCACGCTGAGCGGGGCGTCCTCACGACGGGCAGCGGCACCCATGGCGGTCCGCGCGCGCAGCGCGGCGTCCGCCTCCCTCGCTTCGTCCCGTCGCTCCTGGCGACGTAGCCGCCGGCCCTCGCGCGCGAAGGACTCGGCGACGCGCTCCGCCCGCAGCCGTGACGGGTCGTCCACGGGCAGTTCGCTGAACGCGCGGACCAGACGCGAGAACTCGGCCAGCTCCGTGTCCCGCACTGCCGCTCCCGCTCATGTCGATCCTTCGATGCTGTGCGGTCCCGGCCGGATTCGAACCGGCGTGCCCACCTTGACGGGGTGGTGCGCCTACCTCTGCGCTACGGGACCTGGAACTGCAAAACACACGTGTCCAGTATCCACCATCCAGGACCGGCGGTCACCAGAATTGGCCGTGGCCTGCCGGATCTGCGCCCGCAACGCGGGCCGCCTGCGCGGGGGCACGGGGCGATAGGTCGCGGCCTTCGCCTGGCCTCGGCGCCTCGCCCGCGCGAGAAGGTTGGGGGTTCTCCAGGGTGTGGGGGGAACACCCAACAGTGGGTTGTGTGGCGTGGTTTTTT
>NZ_JBHXFA010000003.1:0-15429 GCF_042724175.1 Streptomyces sp. NPDC127084 | reverse complement strand
GGGGGCGAGTGGGGCGCGAGCGCGCGGCCCCGCCCGGCGGGGCGCGCCCGCCCCCCCGGGGCTCGAGGGCGGGCCACCCGCGGGCCGCCCCCCCCCCCACCATTCGTGGTTCGCTCAGTGAGTTTGGATCGCCTGAGTGATCTCCGCGCCAGTGCGGGCGACGACCACGGTGTATGCGTCTTTCAGGGCCGATGGGAGCAACTCTCGATCCTTCTCCTCCTGGAGAATCACGGATTCGCCGGGGACCATGAGCACCGCGTTGAGCCGCTTCAGCAGCTCGGCCAGGAGATCCATGGATCCTTCGCCTCCGATGCGGTTGAAGGTGATGTTGGTGGGGCTGGTGAGGTAGACGTCCGCTGCCTCACCTTCTCCCGTGCTCACCTGAAGGAAATTCAGTCCGGCGTCCCGCGCTACCACGTGGGGGTCAAGGACCTCGTACGCCGCACTCATGTCGAGTGGTGCTGGTTGGCCGTTTTCGAACCGGCACACATAGATATCAAGGCTCATGGTTGCTCTGGCCTCCAAGGGCGTCGGCGCCCCTGGAGGCCAGAGGCGCCGACCTACGGGGTCGGCGTACCTCGGCGAGCAGGGTGCCTCCCTGCTGATGCTGATGGCGAAGTCCCGGCACAAGAAGTCGGAGAACATCCGCCGCTACTTCAAGCCCTCTCCCAAGGCGATCTCGGAGCTGACAGGCCTGCTCGCCCCTGGCGATAGCAGACGATGAAGCACACGTGGTTCGTTTGGGCAGGGGATGCCCGCCGTCAGTTCGCCTCCGGCCCGAACCGACGCTTGTACGCCGACGGTGTGATGCCGGTCTCGCGGCGCATCAGCGTGCGCAGATTGGCAGCGGTGCCCAGCCCGCTGCGTCGCGCGACTACCTCGAACCCGGACTCGCCTCGTTCGATCAACCGGCACGCCAGAGCAAGCCGTTCCCCCGTCAGCCACGCCAGCGGCGTCGTGCCCAGTTGTGCCTGGAAGCGGCGATGCAGCGTCGCCGGACTGACCGCCGCACGCGCCGCAAGGCCGGACACTGTGAGCGGTGAGTCCAGCCGTTCCTGAGCCCAGGCCAGGACAGGCGCCAAGGACTCGTCCGGCAGGTCGGGCATGGGACGCTCCACGAACTGCCGCTGCCCACCGTCCCGGTGTGCCGCAAAGACCAGCCGTCGGCTCACAGAGTTGGCGACCTCCGCGCCGTAGTCGCGGCGGACCAGATGCAGCCCAAGATCGAGCGCAGCTGCACTGCCTGCCGCGGTGAGGATGTCACCGTCATCCACGAACAGCACGTCTGCTTCGAGCTGGACAGAGGGGTAGCGGGCCCGGAAGGAATCCGCCCACTGCCAGTGGGCGGTGGCCCGGCGCCCGTCGAGGACGCCGGCCTCGGCCAGTGTGAAGGCGCCGCTGCAGAAGCCGACCAGGCGCGCACCGCGGGTGTGTGCCCGGCGGACGGCATCGAGCACGGCGGGACGGCGGGGCACTTCGATGTCTGGCCGGTTGGGGACGATCAAGGTGTCCGCCGCGTCGGCCGCTTCCAGGTCGGCGACTCCCGTGAGCGTGAAGAACCCGTCTCGCATCAGGGTACGGGGCTCGGGCGAACAGAGCCTGAAGTCATAGAGATCACGACCGACCTCCGGTCTGCGCAGACCGAAGACCTCGGTCGCGCAGCCCAGCTCGAAGGGGTTCGAGTTCTCGTCCACGATCACGACGACCCGGTGTACGCCCGCCGCGCGAGCTGCGTGCGAGGATTCTTTCGCCATGTGCAATTCCTAGCACTCACGGCGGCCGTGCGAAACCGCTCAGGATGAGCCCATGAGCAGCGAACCCATCCCCCTCAGCAAGGCTCTGGCCTCCTTCGATGCCTTGTGGAGCCCCCGCATCGTCACGCGCGTCAACGACTATGACGTGCGCATCGCCAAGGTCGAGGGCGAACACATCTGGCACGTGCACGACGACACCGACGAGTTCTTCCTGGTACTCGACGGCGAGCTGCGCATCTCCCTGCGCGAGGCCGACGGGCAGCGCTCGGTCCTGCTCCCGCAGGGGGCGGTCTTCACCGTCCCCCGAGGCACAGAGCACAAGCCGTACGCTCCGTCCGGCGCCGCAATCCTCATGTTCGAGCCCACCGGGACACCGACCGTGGGCAATCGCCACGATGAGATCCCAGAGCACGTCGACTCAACAACCGGACACGCACTGAGCACCTGACCCGACAGGCTTCGGACACGCCACTGCCCATGGCGTCAGCCTGCTGCCGGGTCGGTTACGTTCGCCGACTGCCCGTCGGGAGCGGCGCGCCAACGCTCCCCCGAGCACTGTGATGGCGCGTACGAAGAGCCGCGACATCGCGGGCGGCATAGGCGAAGAGCTCCGGGACGGCGGCTTCATTCGACGTGGGAGGCCTTTGCTGCCACCCTTCCAACGTCTCGCGCACGGTTTGGGTGACTGTGCCAGCGTGCTGCACGAGCTCGTCATCCAGGGCTGCCACTCTTCCGTCCTGCCTGCGGCCGGTCAGCACGACGGGGCCGGGTACGGCATAGAGAGGCGTACCGCGCCAGCTACTTGCCAGTGCCCACGCGGCAAGGTTGTGACAGCCCTGCCTTGTGTGCCCCATACCGTGGACGTGCAGGAGCACCCGGGGGTGATACACGGACTGATCGACAGGCTCAACGTCCTCGCCCTCCTCGTGTACGCCCGACCGTGCCATCCCGAGGATCAGCGTCCGGTGCGGTGGGAGCAGGTCGACCTTCCCGGGAGAGGCGTGTGTGGGACTCTGACCGTCCAGCACGACTGCGCCGACGGCTGCCGCCCGAAGACACGCTGCGTACGACGCTGGACCAGGCTCGTCCGCACTTCGACCACGGCCTGGTCGTGCGGACCATGTGGGCCTCCGACACGGCCACCGGAGCGTGCCCCGCCATCGTCGCCGGTGAATCAGCTCCGGGCGACGGGCCGAACCATCTCGAAGCTACAGTGTCCGGGCCCCGCCCCCTGCGTCCCGCCCCCGGTCATGCCGGTGGGGACGCTTGGAAAACAAAGACGAGTCCTCCGTTCGTCGTGAGTCTGGGGGCGCTGGGCGTGAACGTGCCCACTTTGTTGAGGCTGTAACTCCCGCCACCACCGCCACCGCCATTACGGGTGTTCCCGCGACCGCCGCCACCGCCGCCGCCGAATCCGCCACCGCCACCACCACCCTGGCCGTAGTAGGTCCATATACTGCTACTGGCTGGGTGCACCCATTTGTGAGGGGCTCCTGTGCCGCCTGCTCCGTGGTTTCCGACCGTTCCCGGGGTCTGGTTGAGCCAGCCGCCGGTCACGTCGCCACCGTAGCCTCCCACGCCGCAGTTTCCATTGTGGGCGCTTCCGGATCCGGCATTTCCGCCAGCCGGGTTGCCCGGGTCGCTGTCGGTGCATTTGGTTTCATCGTAGAATCCCCCTCCGCCGCCGCCATGGATGACGGTGGAACCAAATTGCGCATCAGCTCCGTCTTCCCCTTGGGCGATGGCAGCTTCGGAACCGGTGCCGGTTTCCGTCTCGATGACACCGCCCATGCCTCCAGTGGTGTTGTAGTCTCCGCTGGATCCGCCTCCGCCGGCGACGGCGAGTATGTTTGTGGTGCAGTCTTCCTGTCCGTCGACGCAGGTGGCATTCGCGGTGAGGTCCTGGGTGGCGACTATGGTCGCGGTCCCCCCGTTCACGTGGTGCGTGCTGTCCGGCCCGGCGGACCCGATGTAGTAGTAGAGGGCGGGGCCTCTGGCTTTCAGTTGTGCGACGGTCTGGAACACCTGCGCCGTCCCTCCCGTGCCACCATTGCTGCCGGCGCCGTTTCCGCCGAAGGCCACGATGTCCAGGGGGCTGGATTCATTGATGGAGAATCCCTGTCGGGCTGCATGGCCCCGGGCTACGGAGAGGAGTGAGTCCGTGCCGGTGAGGGCGAGCGCATAGATTCCGGTGATGGGTGTGATGTGGCAGTGGATCAAGTTGCCCTCGATGATGGGGCTACAGGAAAGAGCGTTCCCGGCATCGGCGCCGGCGGGCTGTGTGGTGAACAGCCCTCCGATGATTCCTGTGGCAGCCGCGACCACTGCCCAGCGCGGGATGACGTGATGCCTCATTTCACTGCTCCTTGTGATGCGATGGGTCTCAAGAGCCGGTCCCGGACAGCTGATGGGGCCTTCCGGTCCATTCAGGCAGGCAGTGCGGTCTCGCGTTTTGGCCTGACGGGCTGTTTCCCGGGGATTTCGAGTGGTCGCCGCCTGCCAGGATGTGCGCTGGCACTCGCGTCGTCGGTTCGCCTGGGTTGCCTTGAGCCGGGCGTCGATCGGTGTTGTGTTGATCGTGTGCCGGACTACTGGCCGCAAGGGAGCGTGTCGGGCAGGCAGTCGGTGGGGATGTTTCCGCGAATGAGGGTGTCGGTGATGGTGGTGGGCGTTTCGCTGATCTGCAGGCCCCCGGCGCCCTGGGAGGCCCGGTTGCGGGTGACGACACTGTCGGTCAGGACCAAGGTGCCCGCGCCGGCATAGATGCCACCACCGGAGTCTCCGGTCGCGTTCTCGGTGATCCGGCTGTGGACGACCTCGGTGTGAGCTCTCGAGGTGTACAGCCCCCCGCCGCTGCCGGTGGCGTAGTTGCCGCTGATCTCGGTATCGCGGATGCTGGCGCGCGCAGCCGATCCCGGCAGGGCGATCAGCCCGATGCCTCCCCCGGTGCCGGGAACGTACTCCGCCCCGTAGTCGCCCCCACGGGTCCGGTTGCCGGCGACCCGGCTAGAGGTGACGGTCAGGTTGCTGTCGTACGCGCCGACGCCGGCCGACGTCGCTGCCTCGTTCCCGGAGACATCCGCGTGGTCGAGACGGATCACCGCGTTGCGGCCGCCGATGCCTCCGCCCACGTTCGCATAGTTCTTCGACACCGTCGTACGGGACAGTCGCAGATAGCCGCCGTCCACGTCGAGCCCCCCGCCCATCGGATGACCGGGCGTGGTGCGGTAGTCCGCGGAGTTCCCCAGGACGGCGCAGTTCTCCAGGGTCGCCGTGCCGGGGCCGGTGACACGGACCGCACCGCCACCCTCCCCGATCCCGTTGCTCAGCGTGACATCCACCAGTGTCAAGTTCCCCCGGACACCGTCCTGCACGGGATCGTGGAGGACCTCGATCAGCCGGAAAGGTGGCGTGCCCGCCGCACGGGATCGGGTGATCGTGGAACGATCCCCGATCACGGTGACGGCCGTCCTGATGGCGGGCAGCCCGTTGGGGCCGTACCCGCCGTTGATGTCCTCCGGCAAGGTGAGCACATACCTGCACCCGCGAGCCAGCCGGATCGTCCCACCACCGGAGTTGTTGGCTGCGACCACGGCATCGACCAGTTCCCGTGCGCTGCACCCGATCCCCCACTCACTACCGCCACCCCCGTCGGCCGCACCACTGCCACCAGACGGCCTGTCAGCGGTGGACGCCTGCCCGCCGACAGACAGCGCCGAGTCGGCCCCGGCCCGCAGCGGGACACCGACGGCTGAGGCGGCGGCCGACCCGGATGGCGCGCCGGACACCAGCAGTACCGCCATCAAGGCCACCACCCCGCCCGTCACGTAGCCGATCTGCGGGCGTATGCACCACGAGCCATCCACAGCACGGTCCTTTCATCACACCGATCACCTTCGGGAACGAGACTCATGCCTGCCCTCACGGAACACCTATTACGTGTGATTTTCGGGATGAACTACAAAAGACTCCCTGAATGGATCAACCGAGCGCGACCGTCCTCTGTGCGCCCTTGGGCTTGTCCGCATCTCCGAGGAGGAGGCCGCGGTTCGCCTGCCGGCTGTGGCCGCAGGCACGGCCCGGGACTACGTGCCGCGCATGCCGGACGACGATTACCTGCCGTACGAGCCTCTGTTTCGCAGCGGCCCTGCATAGCGACGCTGGCGGATGACGTCGGTACCGGGCGCTGAGACGCAACGCCGTCGGGGCAGTGTCGTGGCGGTCTCATAAGCGGCTGGACTTCACCTGGGAATGCGACCGGCCATCGCCCGCCGCGGAACCGGGCACGGCTCCGGCCTGGGCATCCATCGCTGGGTCGTCGAAGCCGCATTCGCGCTCCTGCACTGGCTCCGACGCCTGCGCATCCGCTGGGAGATCCGCGACGACTCCACCAAGCCTTCCCCACCCTCGGCTGCGTCATCATCTGCTGGCGCCGCTTGAAGACCGCCTTGGCCAGGAGTCCTGGGCAGCCCAACAGCCCCTGTTGTCTACCTGGATCGGCTGGCGACCACCATCGCGACGGCTTCCTCGGGTGTCGCGGCATGGAAGGGCCCCGGGACGGGGCTCCCCGTCTGGTCGGTGACCTGCCACCCGGCGAGGCAGACCACGGGAATCTCTCCGCTCCGCTCAGCGAGCGCGATCTCGCTGAGGGTTCCCCATGAACCGCCAACGGAGATCACCGCGTCGGCGCTGGCGACGATCACCGCGTTTCTGGCCTCTCCCATGCCGGTGCAGACCACGGCGGACAACACGTCAGGGGCCGCTGCCCGGTCCGTGTCCGGGCGGATCCCGATCACCAGCCCGCCTCCCGAACGGGCGCCGTCGGCAACGGCAGCCATGACGCCTTCTCCGCCGCCACACAGGACGATGGCACCGTGCTCTGCGAGGAGTCGGCCCACCTGGTGGGCGTGCAGCCGTTCGTCCTCGTTACACCGCCCCGGCCCGCAAACCGCGACCTGGAATCGCACACGATCTCCCGCAACCATCCGTTGGCCAGTTCACTTAGCCGGCAGTATCGCCGAAGAGCAGTAGCGCACAGCTGCTGACGCCCCGTGGAGTGCGTAGTCCGTAACCCGACAAGCACACGCACATAGTCGGTCACGAGAAGGCGCAGGCAATTCATTCTGCAAGGGCGTGTGTCGAAAGTGGATCTCGTCAGGTGTCGAGCGGCAGTTCCAACTGCTCGGACCGCATCTGAGGACGCACAGCCGGGACATCGCTGGCCCACACGCGCCCAGTTCGGTCTGGGCTTGGCTGGTACCCCGGCTCGGACTGGTGGTGGCCGATCCGAGAACGATGACGGCAGCAAGAGCCGCTGCAGAGTCCGCTCGGTTCGGACGGGCTGCGCCTCCGTGATAGGCCTCAATGGGCCACCACGGAAGCGCCGCGTTGAGGCCGTCCGTTCTTGTCTACAGCTACGCCACGGTGGCGCAGACGGCCCAGGCCACATACGTGATGGTGGTATCCGAGTCGTTCTCAGCGAAGACAGTCCACTCGTTGTCAGCAGACGGAAAGGACGTCTGGATCGAGACATTGGTGGCTTGCGCTTGGCCGCTCGGATCGATGGCACCGCCGCCGCCGGTCACCACCTGACCGACATCCGGGCAGGTCACCGTCGCTTCACAGATGGTGTCGTTGGGACAGGCAGGCCCAGTGTCGGACACCCTCTCGAACGTGACGCCAGAAGAAGCACCAGTCGCGCCCGTAGCCCCTGTAGCACCCGTAGCCCCGGTTGCACCCGTGGGCCCCGTCGCTCCCGTCACGCCCTGGAGGCCTGTATCGCCGGTGGCGCCGGTCGGACCCGTGGGACCGGTAGCGCCGGTGGGTCCGGTGGGTCCGGTCGGGCCCTTGCATCTGTCCCAGCCACCCAGCGCGTGAGCGGCAGCAAGGTCTTGGGCGGAAACGCTGCACTTGTCGTGACCCGGGCCCTCAGCGGGGTCAGCGAACATTGCGGCCAGTGCGGGAGTCGTAAGCGTCAGCAGAGCCGTGGAAGCCATAAGGCCTCCGGTCAGCACCTTGGCGTAGCGGGGGAGGCGGACGCTTCTGCGTCCGTGAGTGGGGTTCATCAAGGGTCCGTTCATCGAAGAGGCCGCGAAAAGACGGCTGCGGCCAAATCCAGCGGCCTGTCCGGCCAGACAAGATCATGAAACTACGGTGAGCCCCGGCGCAGGGCGCAACGACACAGACGAGCACCCGCGCCACCCGGACGGCCCCAGGACAGCGCCCCGCGCCGGACCTCCGGCGTGGTGACGGGCTGACCGGGAGCGGCGACGTGGCCAGCGCGACGACGGCCCCGGCGACGTCCTCTGCATGGCGGGCAGCCTCAGCCCGCCAGCTCCGGATCTCCTCCGCGATGTCCCGCATCGCGACATGCGGTCTGGTGGCGAACTCCAACTGCTCGCGCTGCAGTTCCGCTTCAATGACCTCGTCCTCGTCGTGGCGGTCCGCCTCCAGCGAAGCAGCGGCCAACAGGGCCGTCGACAGGGTCCGGGGCTCACCGCTCTCGGAGTCGACCAACAGCAGTTCTTCCTCGACACCCACACTGCGCACGACGACTGCCTCTCCGCGGCCAGGCCGTGTCTTCCTCGGACTCCCGCACCGAGGGCCGGGAGTCTCCTCAGCCTGAACCGGTGTGCGGACGGATGCCCTCGATCCGGCGCCCACACCAGCCTCAGGCCGCGCCAGGAGGACGGACGTCCTGCCGTACGGCGGCCTGCACTCGAACGGCCCGGATCTGCCGATCACTCGTTTGCGCGCAGGTAGACGGGACAGACGGCGCCGTACCGGGAACCCCTGACCGGACAGGCCGCCCTCAGCAGCGGCGACACTTCGTCCGACGGCCCACGGCCGTCCCGGGTTGGCACGGTCCACGCCGACAGGTGAGGACCCCGCCCACGAGCGAAAGGCGACGACCGCCCATGTGCCGATGGCTCGCATACTCGGGGACGCCCATTCGGCTCGATGCGGTGCTCTACCAGCCGGAGCACTCCCTGATCGACCAGAGCCTGCACTCCCGCCTCGGCGTGGAGACCACGAACGGCGACGGCTTCGGCGTCGGCTGGTACGGGGAGGAGACGGGTACCCCGGCCGTGGTACGGGACACGGGCCCGGCGTGGAACAACCGCAATCTCCACGAGATCGCGAGCCACGTCCGTTCCCCCCTGTTCTTCGCCCACGTCCGGGCATCGACCGGTACGGCCGTCCAGCAGACGAACTGCCATCCGTTTCGGCACGGCCGCTGGATCTGGATGCACAACGGCGCGATCACCGACTTCCACCGCCTGCGTCGGGACCTCGCGATGGCCGTCGACCCGGTGCTGTTCTCCTTCATCGAGGGCTCCACGGACTCCGAGGTCATGTTCTTCCTGGCCCTCACCTTCGGCCTGGACCAAGACGTGCCCGGAGCCGTGGCGCGCATGGCCGGATACGTCGAGGCCGTGGGCCGGGAAGAGGGCGTCGCGCACCCCCTCCAGATGACGGTCGCGGTGAGCGACGGCGAACAACTCTGGACCTTCCGCTACTCCAGTGTGGGCGCCTCCCGTTCGCTCTACTACAGCAACCGGGTGGAAACGCTGCGGGCTCTGCATCCCGACGTGGCATTCCTGCGGGACGTTTCCGAGGGCACCCGCCTCGTGGTATCCGAACCGCTGGGGGACCTCCCGGGTGCCTGGAGCGCCGTCCCGGAGAGCAGCTACAGCGTCGTCCACGCTGGAGAGCTCGATCTGAGGCCCTTCGCACCGGAGCCCCCTACCCACGGGTGACGGGCTTCCCCCGACGCGCGAGTGACGCCTCCCCCCATCGAGGAGGACGAGGGACCCGTCCTGACCGGCCCCATCAGGGGCAGAACGAACGATAAGCACGGCGCGTGCCCGAGCGGCTGAACATGCAGTGGCATCCGCCAGTTGTGGACTGTGCTCGATGACAGCCCAGTGGCCAGCCAGACGGTCCTGTCCGCGGTGGCGATGAGCCAGCTGACCTCGACCTCCTGCGTCAGCGCGCACTCCTGGGCCCGTAACCGTGCGACTCGAACTCCCGTGTGAGATCGTCTGAGCCTGCCGTTCTATTCTGAACACGTTCAGTCGAACGTGAGGGATGTCGATGAGCACGTCAGTGAGACGGTGGTCGGCCCTGGTCGCCGCGTTGGCGTGGGCTTGCGTTGCTTGCGCTGATGCTGGTGGAGGCGCGGCTAGCATTGATCAGTCGGCGCTTGTGGGCCAGTGGAGCAGCCCAGGTAGCGCTCTTCTTCGCTTTCGGGCGGACCACGGCATGACGGGGGAAAGTCTGAACAGTGCGATGTTGGGAGGCACATCATGCCCGGACGCTACAACCGGGCGCTGGAGCTTCTTCAGCTCGCCAGACGACGCGGGTTCCTCCATTGCCGACGACGCCCTCACCAGCGGCGACATGGTCTCCTTGAGCATCGATTCTCCGGAGGACTCCTGCCTCTTGTCGGCTGTGGTCCGACGTGACGAGCAAGGATTCAATCTCTGCCTGGTAGAAGATCCTGATTTTGGCTGCTCCGCCGACGAACTTCTCCGCCTTCAGCCAGTGTGGGAAGACCGGGCTGCGAAGTGACTCGTGCTCCCAGCTATTGAAGAGGCATCACAAGATTCCCGATGTGAGGTCTCGGGACTTTGTTGACAGCTTGGCCTCAGTACATCACAGGTGATTGTTTGCGAAGGCGGGGCCGGTGCGGGCAGCCGCATGACCGGGCTCCCGGACCTGTACTTCCCTTCCCGTCAACCAGCAGCCAGCACAGGCACGACGAGAGGAATGGCCCTGCTGCTACTCGGGCCGTGGCTGTGGGGTGGCGTGGTCATGGGGATGCCCCGGCGTCGGTGACCCGAGAGCGGGCGACCGACGCCGGGGCGTTCGTCATGCCGGTGTGCGGCTACGCGACGCGGAGGCCGTGCCCGCCGTGCCCGGGCCGGTGACCGTGGTTGGGCCGGTCCTGGCCCGGCTTGCCATGACCGGGCATACCGGGTTTGCCCTGGTCGGGGCGGTCGTGGTGCGGGGGCCGAGGCTTGGGCTGTTTCGTGATGGTGGTGGTGTTGGTGGCGGTGCTGACGCCGGTGGTGCCGCCGCCGGTGACGGTGGCGGAGTTGGTGATCTGGTTCGGCGTGTTCCGGGCGATGCTGACGGTGAGCCTGAGGGGCGGGTAGCTCTCACCCGGGTCCAGGACGTCGCTGCGGGTGCAGGACAGGGGGGTGAGGGCGCAGGTCCAGCCGGTGCCGGAGAAGCTGATCGAGGTCAGGCCCGCGGGGAGGGTGTCGCTGACGTTGACGGTGGAGCCGTCCGTCGGCTCGTCACCGGTGTTGGTGACCGTGAGGGTGTAGGTGCCCTGCCCGCCCCGGGTGAACGTCCCGCCGGGGGTGAGCTTGGTCAACCGCAACGCGGGCGCTACCTGCTGGGGCACCACCGCGATCGCCACCCCGAGCGGGACGTCGCCGACGGGGACCGTGGCCACGACCGTGTCGGTCGCGGTGTCGATCACCGACACCGTGCCGTCGAATCGGTTGGTGACGTAGACGCGGGTGCCATCCGGCAACACCGCCAGCCCGAACGGCCCGCTGCCGACGGGGACGGTGGCGACGACCGTGTTCGTGGCGGTGTCGACCACGGACACCGTGCTGCCGCTGAAGTCGGTGACGTAGACGCGGGTACCGTCCGGCGACACCGCCACCCCCACGGGCCCACTGCCGACGGGGATCGCGACCACCACCGTGTTCGTCACCGTGTCGACCACGGACACCGTGCCGGGGTTGCCGCTGGCGTTGGCGACGTAGGCGTAGGTGCCGGGCGGCACGGCATGGGCGGACCGCGGAGCCACCATGGGCAGAGCCAACCCCGCCACCAAGACCAGGCCAGCCACCAGCGTCCGCAGCAACCCACCCCACCACCAGCGATGCACACGACGACCAAGCGGTGCCGACGACGAGACGGCATCCTCCGCCACCTCCTCGATCACGGATTCACGGACAGCCACAGCAATCCTCCCGAAAAGGTCGAACTCGGTAGAACAGGAGAGATTGTGACATTACGTTGTATTCCGCATGTCTGGGACGCGCGCCAGCCCCGACCATGAGGACACGGCTTCGCCGTATCCGGCGACAGCCTCAAGAGGCCATCCGTGGTGGGCGGCCTCCGACTGCCTGGTACACCCGCGTGCTGTGCAGCTGACGGGTTGCGCGCGGCCTCCAGCTCCGCCTCCATGCCGTCTGGGACGGTGCGGGCCATTCCCCGGGTCTCCTCCCGGCGGTCCCGGCCGCGCTCTGCCGATCGGCGGCCTTCGAGGCGGCGCGGAGCAGGGCGGCGCGCTCGGCGCACAGCGCGGCCTCGGCTGCGCGAGGGGTGAAGCACGAGCGGCTCACCGACGGCAGCCGGGGCAATCTCATTCCCGCTACCGCATGGGCCAAGCTACCGCTTGCCCCGGACAGCGGCCACCAGCACGACGGTCACGCTGATCAGGAGCGACCAGGCGCCGAACTTGCCGATGGAGACCGGCTGCCAGCCCTGGAGCTGGTCCGGGTAGCTCCACGCTCCCGCGTACGTGGCGATGTTCTCGGCGAGCCACAGGAAGAAGCCGATAAACGCGAAGGAGAGCGCCAGGGGCATGCGGTAGTGGGCTCTGCCCACGCGGAATCTCGCCCATGTGCCGAAGGTGGCGGCCACGAGCAGGGCAGCGAGCGGCCAGCGGAGGTCCGGCAGCCAGTGGTGGGTGAAGAAGTTCACGTAGACCGCTGCCGCCACCCCCGCCGTGGCCCGTGGCCGGTAGCCGATCAGTTGGAGGTCGAACAGGCGCCAGGCCCGACAGACGTAGCTGCCGACCGCTGCATAGAGGAAACCACCGTACAAGGGGACTCCGGCGACCTTGAACAGTGCTGGCTCCGGGTAGCTCCAGGAACCAAGTGCGACCTTGACCACCTCGAAGGCGAGCCCGATCGCGTGGCACACGGCGATGACCGCGAGGTCCCGCCCACTTTCCCACCCGCTCAGGCGGAAGACCAGCGTGAGCAGCAGCCCGTAGACGAGCAGCAGGTCGTACCTTGCGAATGGCATCCGCGGCACCAGCGTCGATATCGCCAGGCCGGACAGCAACGCGACGGCGAAGGCGCAAGCCTGGGCCTGGAGACAGGTGAAGGTCAGCAGCTGCCGTACGGGGACGGCGATCGCGGTCATGCAGTGACGGACGCATCGTGCACCGCATCGGGTTGCAACGTCTCCACAGCGCGACCCGCTCCTGTCAACGCTCTTCCAGGCGCCCGGTGCGTGCCGCTTCCGAGTTCCCCCTTGAGCTGGCTGTCGCCGCACCATCGCAATTCCTGTACGTGGCGAACGCCAGCGACAGCAACGCCTCTGCGGTCGACACCAACACCGATGCCGTCGTCGGAACACCCATCACGGTGGGGAGCGTTCCGCGAAAGTTCGCCGTCCTTCCGAACGGCACCAAGGCATACGTGGCCAAACTCGGCAACAGCGTTTCAGTGATCGACACCATCAGCAGGGCTGTCACGGCCAGCCTCTCCACCGGTGCCAGCAGTCAGCCCTCGAGCATCACCGTCTCACCCGGCGGCACCAAGGCGTACCTCGCCACCTTCGGATGCGGCGGGCGGCACCCTCAGGGTGGGTGAGCGAAGACGGAGGTCGCAGAATTGCATGAGCGTTACCTGAACGCATCTCGGCCGCGTCGCACAGTTGGACTACGGCCCGTCGCCAGGATGACGCTGACCTTCAGGAAGAGAGGGCTTTCCTTTATCAATCAATGAAAACGTATCGGCGAGATTGATGTACGGACTTGGGTCGACTCGAAAATTACCCCGGAATGGGTTGTCCATCGCCGCAGTCACATGGATGAGCAGCGCGACACTTGCGCCTGCGAGACAGGCAATCACGATGTGTGTGGACGCATACTTCACAGGCAGCAAGAACGTTGTCGCAACCATGGCGAAAGCACCTGCGAACATCACACCCCAAAGCATCCAGGGAATACTTTGGCCTACCTGCCCCAGGCGTTCCGTTCGAGCGTCAATGAACGACCCGTAGGAGCTTAGCAATTCTGAATAGATGGCACTCCTGCTGTCACCGCCTGGGGGAATTTCGTACAAGTGATGAAGGAAGTCGTTGATTTCAGTGCGACACAGAGTCGAGGGTGACTTGCCGTGCTGCTGAGTCGGCCACTCGTCCTTGACTACGCAATCCACATAGGCCCTCAAGTCCGAGCGGAGTGCTGACCCGTCCGGATCTGGAAACGCCTTGGCAAGTCCGTATATGTGCGAGATTTCGTTCGCTTCGCTTTGCGTGATTGCGGAACCGTGGGAGTAGGTTTCATAGGCTGCGACCGTAATCAAGGCCAGAAGTAGGCCAAAGAATACGATGACAACATTTGAGAAGATGGCACAAACGTCCCCCCAGTGAGGCTCCCTGTCGAAATACTTGCGCAAATACTTCCGGGTCAGTAGGGCGCCGACCGCCGCAACTGCCATGGCGGCGAGAATGAAAGATAGTGTGGAAAACCACAGAGGAGAGGTGTAAATAAAGTTGAGCATGCGGAGACCTTGACCAAAGTGAGGGAAGATTTCGCAACAAATCAACTGTGACCGTCAGAGTGGTGAGGTAGTTGGAGTTGTATGGGGTCTCGTGGCCGTCGCAGCAAAGGCGACCTTCCGATCATGCGAATGTCCTTGGAATCGCCCGTCGCGGCTGATACTCCACTGGTCATAATGCCTGGACCTCCGTGGGGTGCGGGCTCAACGCGCCCCGACCGACTCGACGGCGGAGGCTTGGAGTCGTGCAGTATCTCGGCTCCGATGACAAGCACGGAGACGGTGCCGCGCGTGTCCCGCATCATCCTGGAGGAGACCGCCGCCCAGCTGTGCTCCATCGGGACGCCGGTGCGACACCCTGTGGTGGCGACGGTCTTTGCCGCGACGGTCGGCAGGTCTGTCGCTGGTCTGTTCATGGCAGGGAATGTGCTGATGCCCGGTCGTGGGCGGGTGAGCTGCAGGCTCTTCACGAGGTTCGTGGATCGCTGTCAACGTCGGAGCCGTGTGAGTCGACGCTTACGTGATGCAGGGGCGGGTGCGGCCGGTCAGGTCACCATCGGTACCAGCGGCCGCGACCAGCGCTGGCCGTGGTGGCTCGCATGCGGGCGGGCACTGCTCGTAGATGCTGGACACGGTGCTGGCACCGTTGAGGTCCAGACAAGCGCCACGTTCGGTCCTACAAGGCGCAGAGTTCCATGAAGGTCACACCTGACAGGTCCAGGGTGAGTGTCCTGCCGCGGGGTGCGATCAGGCGAGACGCTGACGGTTACATCGAGGTGCGCACGGGGAGCCGCCCTTCGATCGAGCCCATCACTGTCGGCTTCCGCCCTCTGCCTGACGATGGCGCCCCGCGACCAACCGGCGCCATCCGCTCGGCAAGGACACCGACACTGCTGCGGAAGGCGAGGGAATCCGCCACCTCGTCAGCGGCATCCACCCGGAGCGGCCGAGCTGTTCGAGTCGTTCGCCTATGGCCGCAAGGCTCCAAGGCCTGAAGTTGCAGGGGACATCCAATGGACACGCGCCATGCCCCGGCCACGCTTGGCACACGGACTCCTCGCCCCAGACCCGGTCGGTACCGCAGGCCTTGAAGCACGACTGGCGGATACGCGGGCGAGCGGCGACCCCAGCTC
>NZ_JBHXFA010000002.1:114005-116913 GCF_042724175.1 Streptomyces sp. NPDC127084 | reverse complement strand
CCCGACACACCCATCATCACCACCGACGCCCGCCACCGCGCCGACGCCAAAAGCGCGCTCATCACCCTGGTCGAGCACGCACTCATGGCACGACTGCGGTAGCGGCCGCCACCGCCGGACCGGTCCCGCGAGCGGGGTTCCCATTCCTCATGGAGTGCGGGACCCCGTTCGTTTCATGTGGGCGCTCCGGGCTCCGCCACCACGGCACCCGGCCGCTTCATCGCCTGGGGCGGACCGGCTGCCGGGAACCCCGGGGTCGGGGTTCCGGAAGTCCGCTCAGCGCAGTACGGCGGCCAGCAGATCACCGCCCAGCGCCGTCAGATCCGGCACGCTGAGGGTGTACCGGACGTAGCGGCCGTCCCGCCGGGCCGTGAGCAGTCCCGCGCGGCGCAGGACGGCGAGGTGGCGGGAAACCTCCGGTGCCGACAGTTCCCAGGTGTGGGCCAACTCTCCGTTGGTGTGCGGGCCACGGGCCAGCGTGCGCAGCAGTCGTAGCCGGACCGGGTGGTTGAGTGCCTCCAGCCGTGCGGTGACCGTCTCCAGCGACACCGGTTCTGCCGGTCCCGGTTCGGCCACGGGGTACTGCAGTACCGGCTGCCAGCCGGGCGCGTGCACCGCCACCAGGTGCGGGCTGCCGAAGACACTGGGAATGAAGGTGACTCCGGCGCCGTGGCCGGTGGTCGCCGTGTCCTGCAGCTTGTCCACGACGATGCAGTCGCCGTCCGGTGCCAGGGCGACAGCTCCGGAGACCGATGCGAGAGCCGCACCGACGCCCTGGCGCTTCAGCAGGTCGTTCTTGAGGCGCAGATCGGTGGCGAGCCGCACGGCGACGTCCGCCCACGCGGCGTCGAAGAAGGCCTCGGCGCACTGTTCCAGGGTGTCCCGCACTCGCGCCCGCACGCCCGCCGGGTCCGCGAGCAGCCGTTCCGCGAAGGCTTCCTGCCGCGCGCCGCGAGCCTGGGCCAGGTCCAGGGCCCGTTCACGCGCCGTCGCGTCGCTGAGCGGCGATCGCGCGGCGTAGCGGACCCGCCTGTTGCCGCACGTGCTGACGAGCGCGGCGGTCACATACGTTTCGTCGTCCATCCGGTCCACGTCGTCCAGTTCCTCGGCGAGGGTCGGCCGAGGCCTGGCGGGGAGCAAAAAGTCGGCGGCTGAGGAACGCCAGAGGAACTCGGCCTCCCGCAACCGTTCGGCCAGTTCCGGCGGCAGCTCTGCCCAGACCTCCCCGGCCCGGTGCGCGTGCCGCGGATGGTGGCCGGGTTCGGCCAGCACATGCAGCATCGCGGTCAGCTCGGCCAGCGGGGAGGCGGCGAACAGCAGTCGCTCGGAAGGCAGTCCGCTGATGTCGATCCTCAACGTCACCGTCTCATCATCGTCGGTCCGGAGTCCGGCGGCGTCGCCGTTTGACGGGGTCCGTCAACCGGCGTGCTCAGCCAGCGATCCGGCCCCATCTTTTGACGCCATGGCAACCACCACCAAGTTCCGGCCCAAGGCCCTCGTCCGGGCCTCCGGAGGCCCCCGCTATGCCGCCGCCCTGGCCGTGGACGCGTTCGGCACCGGACTGCTGCGGCCCTTCCTGCTGCTGTACGGAGTGATGGTGCTGAGGTTGTCCGCGCCCCTCACCGGCATCGCCATGACGGTCGGCATCGTCGCGGGTCTGGTGTGCATGCCCGCGGTGGGCCGATGGCTGGACCGGGGCGCGCGCAGCACGGTCGTCGCGGCGTCGATGCTGGTGCGGGCACTGGGCGTGGGACTGCTCATGGCCACCCCGACGGGGCACGTATGGCTGTTCACGACGGCGGCGCTGTTCCTCGGCATCGGCAACCAGGCCTGGCCGGCGGCACACGCCGCCCTCGTCGCCACGGTCGCCCACGGCCGTGACCGCGATACCGCCCTCGCGGCGGGCCGCGCGCTGCGCAACGCCGGTCTGGGCGTGGGTGCGCTCATCGCCACCGCCTGCCTGGCGGGCGGCACCACCGCGTTGCAGGCGCTGGCGGTGGTCACCGGGCTCGCCTATCTCGCCGCGGCGGCCCTCTCGTGGTCGGTCCGCCTGTACGCACGGCCGACCGCTCACCCGGCCCAGGACGGGGAGGACCACGGGCCCGCACCCCGGATGCGCGCCCTGCTGGCCGCCAACGTGGTCTACGTCTTCTGCCTCAACGTCCCCGAAATCGCGCTCCCGCTGGTCCTGGTCACGCAGCTGGACGCGTCGCCGGTGTGGTCGGCGGCCATCTTCGTGGCCAACACCGTGCTGGTGGTCACGCTCCAGGTCCCGGTCACCGTCCTGATGTCCCGCTTCCCACGGCCGACCGTGCTGGCTGTGGCCGGTGTGCTGCTCGCCGTGTCCTACCTCGGCTTCCTCGGGGCCACCGCGCTCGGCCACGGCTGGGCCGCCCCGGCGATCGCCGTGGTGTCGGTGGTGTGCACGATCGGCGAGATCGTCTACGCGGGCAGCGCCACCGCGCTGGTCACTGCCCTGGCCCCGGCGCATGCCCTGGGACGCACCCTGGCCCGCTTCGAGCTCTCCACGGGCTTCGGTCTCGCCGTCTCCCCCGCGGTCATCGCCGCTCTCGCACCGCACGGTCCGGCCGCGCTCTGGGGCAGTCTGACCGCTGCGACACTCCTGTCCGCATCCGCCGTCGCCACCGAGAAGGACCAGGCAACACCTCATTCGGTGCCGGCACCTTCACCGGCACCGGCCGGGAGCACACCCGCGGCTGCGGAAGTCACTTGCGATGACGGTGCGAGATAGCGGCGGGGACTCCCGGATTCGCTTCGCCGCTCCGCGCTGATACGCGCCTCGCCCCCCCGCCCCGGGGGGGGGGGGGGGGGCCAGGACGCACGCCGCACGCGGGGGCGCGGAGGGCGGCACCGAACCCCCCGCAACACCGACGGGGCGGGGAACACG
>NZ_JBHXFA010000002.1:105696-113995 GCF_042724175.1 Streptomyces sp. NPDC127084 | reverse complement strand
GGGGGGGGGGCGGCGGGGCGGCGCGCCCCCCCCCCCCGGGTCCGGGGGGCGAGGTGCGCGAAGGAGCGTCAGCCCTGCCAGCTGTGCGGGGCGCGGAAGCCGGACTGGCGCTCCAGCCGGCGCCAGCCGGCGGTGCTGCGACCGCGGCCCGCCGGGGCGTCCGGCTGCGAGGCGGCGCGGGCGAGCAGGATCGCCGTGAGCGCGGCCAGTTCCTCGGGCTCTGCGTGGCCCTTCTCGACGCGGAGCAGGGAGTCGACGGTCATGGTCATGTGCAGCGTTCTCCTCGTGGGTTACTGCGGGGGGTTGCCGTGCTTGCGGGACGGCAGGTCGGCGTGCTTCGTGCGGAGCATGGCGAGGGAGCGGATGAGCACCTCGCGGGTCTCGGCCGGGTCGATGACGTCGTCGACCAGACCGCGCTCGGCGGCGTAGTACGGGTGCATGAGCTCGGACTTGTACTCCTTGACCATGCGGGCGCGCATGGCCTCGGGGTCCTCGGCGTCGGCGATCTGGCGCCGGAAGATCACGTTGGCGGCGCCTTCGGCGCCCATCACGGCGATCTCGTTGGTGGGCCAGGCGTAGGTGAGGTCGGCGCCGATGGACTGGGAGTCCATGACGATGTAGGCGCCGCCGTAGGCCTTGCGCAGGATCAGCGAGATTCGGGGCACGGTGGCGTTGCAGTACGCGTATAGCAGCTTGGCGCCGTGCCGGATGATGCCGCCGTGCTCCTGGTCGACACCGGGCAGGAAGCCCGGGACGTCCAGCAGGGTCACGATCGGGATGTTGAAGGCATCGCACATCTGGACGAAGCGTGCGGACTTCTCGGACGCCTCGATGTCCAGCACACCCGCCAGGGTCTGGGGCTGGTTGGCGATGATGCCGACGACCTGTCCGTCGAGCCTGGCCAGCGCGCAGATGATGTTGCGCGCCCAGCGCTCGTGGACTTCGAGGTACTCGCCGTCGTCGACGATCTCCTCGATGACCTTGTGCATGTCGTAGGGGCGGTTGCCGTCCGCCGGGACCAGGTCGAGCAGCGCCTCGGAGCGGCGGCCGGCCGGGTCCTCGGTGCTGGCGTGCGGCGGGTTCTCACGGTTGTTGGAGGGCAGCATCGACAGGAGGTAGCGGACCTCCGCGATGCAGGTCTCCTCGTCGTCGTACGCGAAGTGCGCCACGCCGCTCGTCTCGGCGTGCACGTCCGCGCCGCCGAGACCGTTCTGGGTGATCTCCTCGCCGGTGACCGCCTTGACGACATCGGGCCCGGTGATGAACATCTGCGAGGTCTCGCGGACCATGAAGACGAAGTCGGTCAGCGCCGGGCTGTAGGCGGCGCCGCCCGCGCAGGGGCCGAGCATCACGGAGATCTGCGGGATGACGCCGGAGGCCCGGGTGTTGCGCTGGAAGATGCCGCCGTAGCCGGCGAGCGCGGAGACGCCCTCCTGGATACGGGCGCCCGCGCCGTCGTTCAGCGAGACCAGCGGGGCACCCGCCGCGATGGCCATGTCCATGATCTTGTGGATCTTGGTGGCGTGGGCCTCGCCCAGCGCCCCGCCGAAGATCCGGAAGTCGTGCGCGTACACGAAGACCGTGCGGCCCTCGACCGTGCCCCAGCCGGTGATCACACCGTCCGTGTACGGCTTCTTGGCCTCCAGCCCGAAACCGGACGCCCGGTGCCGCCGCAGCTGCTCCACCTCCCGGAACGAGCCCGCGTCCAGCAGCAGCTCGATCCGCTCACGTGCGGTCAGCTTGCCCTTGGCATGCTGCGCCTCGGTGGCACGCTCACTCGGGCCGCGCCGGGCCTCTTCGCGAAGGGCGTGCAGCTCGGCCACACGCCCGCGTGCGTCGGTGGGCGCCTCGGCGGTCTCGTCCAAAACGGTCATGTACTGACCCTACGGACCCGGACAACAAAATCCTGCCGTTGACTCCGTACAGTCTCGGGACCGTTCTCCTGTCACCCTCGGACAGAACCGTCCAGCGGTGCAGGCCAAGTGCCAGCGGAACGCCGTCCCGGATTGTCGGAGCCCAACAAAGATGTCACCCCGGGGACGACTGCCGGTCACTTCACACCGATGGTCCCCACACCCGCCTGGCGCCACCACGGTGTTGTCGAGGGTCTCCAGTCGGCGCGAGCGGACAGCGAGCGCGGCTGGCACCCCGGGAGAGGCATGGAACGACCTGGGACAGGACGACACACCGTCGGGAGCATTCACCGGATCAGCCCATCCCGGACCACCCATCCCCGGACTCCAGAAATGTTGAACATTGAACGGGAATGGGTCTATGGTGGTCCTTGTTGAAGATTAAACGAGTGGCCGGGAAGGTCACTCCGCCACCGGCCATCACGACCCGAGGAGCACACCATGGGCCTGTTCAACCGCAAGAACGACGAGACCGCCATCAGCACCGTCGCCGTCGCGCCCCGCGAGGTCGACCCTGCGCTCGCCGCGCTGAGCGGCGCGTACACCATCGACCCGGCCCACAGCAGCATCGGCTTCACGGTGCGCCACGCCATGGTCACCAATGTGCGCGGCAGCTTCGCGGAGCACGAGGGGCGGCTGCAGCTGGACGGCTCCGACCCGGCGTCCTCCACCGCCGTCATCGACGTCAAGATCGCGAGCATCGACACCGGTATCGCGGACCGCGACAACCATCTGCGCAGCGGTGACTTCTTCGACGCCGAGCAGTTCCCGCTGATGAGCTTCCGCTCCACCAAGGCCGAGCAGCTCGGCGGCGACACGTACCGCATCACCGGCGACCTCACCATCAAGGACGTCACCCGCCCGCTCGCCATCGACCTGGAGTTCAACGGCGCGGCGACCGACGTCTACGGCTCCGAGCGGGTCGGCTTCGAGGGCAGCGCGGAGATCCTGCGCTCCGAGTGGGGCCTGACCTGGAACGCGGCGCTGGAGACCGGCGGCGTCATGGTCAGCGACAAGGTGAAGCTGACCTTCGACATCTCCGCCGTCAAGGCCGCGGCCTGACACCCGACCCGCGTATGCCAGTCCCCGGCCCCGCCGCCCACGAGCGCGCCCGCTGCTCCGACTCCCCTGCGGAGCGGCGGGCGCTCAGCGGCAGCAATGCGCAGCGGCTTGTCGGGCTGCGGCCTACCCCCTGAGCCGGGGCACCCGCTCGCCCGTGCGTGTCTCGATCTCGGCAGCCACCTCGTGCAGCAGCCCATGGCTGACCCCGCTGAGAGCGCGCGCCACGGCCAGTTCATCGCCGATATGGGGGATGTCCTGATCGGCACGCTTGCGATGGGCCGTGCCCTCACCGACGAACACCTCGGCGTTCTGGCCCCGCAGCCGGGCCTCGGCCACCGTGGTGCGGTCGCTTTCCGTGATGACGATCTCGACGTTCCATTTCTTGGTCCGCATCAGAAGCCTCCGCCCGCGTCGAAGCCACCACCGCCGCCCCAGTCGCCACCGCCGCCCCAGTCGCCGCTCCCACCGTCGAAGCCGCCGTCGGACGAACCGTAGTCCCCTCCGGAGAAGTCGCCGCCGAAGCCCTCGCCGCCGTACTCGGCAGCGTATGCCGGGGTGGACAGCGCACTGCCGAGGAGGGTTCCCGCGAGCAGCCCCGGCAGCAGCCCGCCGCCGAAGTAGCCACCCGCCCAAGGACCGTATGCCGGGCCCGCCTCCCAGTAGGGACGGCGTCCGGAGTCCGTCGCGACCTCGCGGGCCATCGGGTCGTCGCCGTCCGCCAGCCGGGCCGCGTCGGCAGCGCAGACCGGGACCCTGCGTGCCGAGCCCGCGGTCGGTGTCCACAGCACGTCCTCCGTGGAAGGGCCGTGCCGCGGGTCGAAGAAGCAGGGCGCCCTGCGCTCGGGGAGAGGGCGGCCTTCGCGGCGGGCAGCGAGGACGGCGAGCGAGTACCGGCCCTCCTCCAGAGCCTCGGTGACCGGTCGCACCTCGTGCGGGCGGGTGGCCGCCGCCATGGCGGACTTGGCCTTCTCATAGGCGTCGAGGGCACGTTCGTAGTCGGCGCGCATCGCGTCGTCGGCGCCCGCCTCGGCGGGATGGAAGTCGAGCCGGTCCAGCTCCTCGCCATACGCGGTGATGTCCTCGTCCACGACGACCCGCAACTTCTCCAGCGCGGCCCGTTCCTCGCCGGCACGCCTGCGGCGGCTGCGGCGGACGACGGCGTACGCACCGGCGGTGCCGGCGACGAGGACCGCACCGAGTGCGATGAGCGCGCCCACGCCTGAGGAACGCATGCCCGGGTCCGCTCCGTTCCACGAGGCCGGGGCGGTGCCGCGTACGGCCGGCAGCGCCTGATCGACGAAGTTGCCGAGCTCGGTGGCGGCGTCGATGCCAGGGGTCTTCACTCCGGCCACGATGGTCCGCACCTCGTCACCGGACATCACCGCGCGGTCCGCACCCGCGTTGAAGCCGTCACCGAGGCGGACCCCGTACAGCCCGGCGATCCCGGTCGCGGCGCGCAGCTCACCGAGGACGCGGTCAGCGGGGAATGCGGAGCTCTTGGGCAGCACGGCGATGAAAACGGGCCGATCCGCGTCCTTGATCTGCTGTGCCAGTGCCTTCTGGTCGGCCTCGGACAACTGGGAGCGGGCGCCGGGATCGACGTAGACGGGCCCCTCCTTCAGGGCCTGTGCCGCGTCGGAGATCCCGGTGGCCCTGGCGGCGTCGGCACCGGAAGCCGATGCCGGGACCAGGGCCACGGCAAGCAGCAACACGAGCGCCAGCCCCGCGAGGGCCGACAGCACCGACAGGAGGGTGGACGGCCTGGTCCTCATAGTCCGACGCTACCCGAGCGGGGCAGTTTATGACATACATACGCATATGCGGAATAAGGACCAAGGGCCCGCGCGTCGGCCTATTCCGCGGGCTCCACCCCTGCCCTGAGCAGCCCGTAGGTGTACGCGTCCTCCAGCGCCTGCCACGAGGCCGCGATCACGTTGTCGGCGACCCCGACAGTCGACCATTCGCCCTTGCCGTCGCTGGTCGTGATGAGCACCCGGGTCGTGGAGTCCGTACCGTGGCGGCCCTCCAGGATGCGCACCTTGTAGTCGACCAGCTCCAGCTTGGCGAGCTGGGGGTAGATCCGCTCCAGACCGACCCGCATCGCCCGGTCCAGTGCGTTGACCGGGCCGTTCCCCTCCGCGGTCGCGACGATCCGCTCACCCTTGGCCCAGAGCTTCACGGTGGCCTCGTTGGCGTGGGTGCCGTCGGGGCGGTCCTCGACGATGGCGCGCCATGACTCCGTACGGAAGTACGTGCGCGGCTTGCCCACTTCCTCACCGCGCAGTTCCTGGCGCAGCAGCAGCTCGAAGGAGGCGTCGGCCGCCTCGTAGGTGTAGCCCCGCAGCTCGCGCTCCTTGACCCGCTCGACCACTCGGCCGAGCAGCTCGCGGTCCCCGCCCAGGTCGACCCCGAGCTCCTTGCCCTTGAGCTCGATAGAGGCGCGGCCGGCCATGTCGGATACCAGCATCCGCATGGTGTTGCCGACCTGCTCGGGATCGATGTGCTGGTAGAGGTCCGGATCGACCTTGATCGCCGAGGCGTGCAGACCCGCCTTGTGGGCGAAGGCGGAGACACCCACGTACGGCTGGTGCGTGGAAGGGGTCAGATTGACGACCTCGGCGATGGCGTGCGAGATCCGGGTCATCTCCTTGAGCGCGCCGTCCGGAAGCACGCTCTTGCCGTACTTCAGCTCCAGCGCGGCGACAACCGGGAAGAGGTTGGCGTTGCCGACGCGCTCGCCGTAGCCATTGGCGGTGCACTGGACATGGGTGGCGCCCGCGTCCACGGCGGCGAGGGTGTTGGCTACGGCGCAGCCCGTGTCGTCCTGCGCGTGGATTCCGAGACGGGCACCGGTATCCGCGAGCACGGTGGCGACCACAGCCTGGACCTGGGCGGGCAGCATGCCGCCGTTGGTGTCGCAGAGGACCACCACGTCGGCGCCCGACTCCGCCGCCGCACGGACCACGGCCTTGGCGTATCCCGGATTGGCCTTGTAGCCGTCGAAGAAGTGCTCGCAGTCCACGAACACCCGCCGCCCCCGCTCCTTCAGGTACGAGACGGTGTCGCGGACCATCGCGACGTTCTCGTCCAGGGTGGTGCGCAGGGCGAGCTCGACATGCCGGTCATGGGACTTGGCGACGAGGGTGATCACGGGGGCGCCGGAGTCGAGCAGAGCCTTCACCTGCGGGTCCTCGGCGGCGGATCCGCCGGCGCGGCGGGTGGCGCCGAAGGCCACCAGCTGGGCGTGCCGGAACTGGATCTCCGCGCGGGCCCGGGCGAAGAACTCGGTGTCCCTCGGGTTGGCACCGGGCCAGCCGCCCTCGATGAAGCCGACACCGAACTCGTCCAGATGGCGGGCGATGGTCAGCTTGTCCGCGACTGTCAGGTTGATGCCCTCGCGCTGGGCTCCGTCGCGCAGGGTGGTGTCGAAGACGTGGAAGCTGTCATCGGGCCTGGGCCTGGCATCGAGGCTGATGCCTGTCGTGGTCATGGCGGTGGTGACTCCTGTCGGAAGAGTGGCTCCGTAAGCTCCGGAACTTCTGGCTCCACTTGCTCCATCGTCGCGCGCTTGCCGCCTTCGGCCGGGGTGTGGCCGGAAAACGAAAAAACCCCTCGCGGATGCGAGAGGTCTGCGCGCGGGTCTGGAGCATGGTGCCACTGCCGCGGGGGTTGCTGCCCTGGTCAGTGATCACTGCGGACCGGCGCGCTGCTGCCGATAATCATGGCGAATGCGAGCACGATGGCAGTGTGCCACAAAGCAGCGCCGCCATGGACGGGGATCTCACCATACGGGCGTCCGCGTGCCGCACCGCTCCCCTGACGGCGAAGGCTCCGGCGGCGGATGGCGCGCCGGAGCCTTTCACCAGAAGGAGCGGAGGGACCCGAAGCAGCGGAAGGACCCGGTGGCCCTAGCCGAGCGTGTGCACCCAGCCGTGCGGGTCCTCAGCGGCACCCGTCTGGATGGCGAGCAGTGCCTTGCGCAGTTCCAGCGTGACCGCGCCGGGCTGTCCGTCGCCCTGCGTCCACTCACCCCCAGCGGTCTTGACCAGCCCGACCGGAGTGATCACCGCGGCCGTACCGCAGGCGAAGACCTCCCGGAGCGCGCCGTTCTCGGAGTCGCGCCGCCAGTCCTCGATGGAGATCCGGCCCTCCTCGGACTCGTAGCCGAGGTCGCGGGCCAGCTTGAGCAGGGAGTCCCGGGTGACACCCGCAAGGAGGGAACCGGTGAGCTCGGGGGTGACGATCTTGTTCTCGTAGACGAAGCACAGGTTCATACCGCCCAGCTCCTCGACCCAGCGGTGCTCCACGGCGTCGAGGTAGGCGACCTGCTCGCAGCCGTGCTCGGCCGCTTCGGCCTGGGCGAGAAGGGACGCCGCGTAGTTGCCGCCGGTCTTGGCGTCGCCGATGCCGCCCGGGACCGCGCGGACCCGGTCCTCGGAGACCCAGATCGAGACGGGCTTGACGCCGCCGGGGAAGTAGGCGCCGGCCGGGGAGGCGATGACGAGGAAGAGGTATTCGTTGGCGGGGCGCACTCCGAGACCGACCTCGGTCGCGATCATGAACGGGCGCAGATAGAGCGAGGACTCGCCGCCGTGCGCCGGGACCCAGTCGATGTCCTGCTGGACAAGGGCGTCACAGGCCTCGATGAAGGTCTCGACTGGCAGCTCGGGCATGGCCATCCGGCGGGCCGAGCCCTGGAAGCGCCGGGCGTTGGCGTCGGGGCGGAAGAGCGCGACCGAGCCGTCGGGCCTGCGGTAGGCCTTCAGCCCCTCGAAGATCTCCTGGGCGTAGTGCAGGGTCATGTTCGCCGGGTCGATCGAGAGCGGGGCGTACGGCGTGAGCTGGGCGTCGTGCCAGCCACGGCCCTCCGTCCACTTGATCGTCACCATGTGGTCGGTGAAGTGGCGGCCGAATCCGGGGTTGGCCAGGATCGCCTCGCGCTCCGCGGCCGACAGGGGACTCGATGAGGGCTTGAGCTCGATCGGGGTGGTCGTCATGTCTGCGTGTCCTTCACCTTTTGTGTGTGACGGACCGCCTGCACGTCTGTCCGGAACGCCCCGCGCTACCGGTACGGCTTGCTCACAGCTGGTACCGGTACCAGGACGTCCGAGCTTCCCCGTACCGTGCGGCCCCACGCCCGATTATCGCAGGGCGCGGATGGGCGGTGCGGAGTGGTGTGCGTGCGGCCCATGGCTTGATGGTGGCACCCGGATGCCGCACAGGAGAAGCCGCCCGGGGGGGGGGTGTGGCGGGGGGCTGGCCGGGGCTGGGCGACCGGGTCGGGCTCGGGGGCATCGGGGGCAGGGGCGGGGCTGGAGGCGCCG